>JAJXZZ010000110.1 GCA_021779795.1 Acidobacteriota bacterium
ATCCGCCCGGCACCGCGGCCGGGTGCATCCACATGAACGCCTCGACCACGTCTTCCGGCACCGCCTTGCCCGTCAGGTAACCCAGGCCGAGTTGGTACATCGCGTCGGCGTCCCCCTGTGCGGCGGCGCGGCAATACCACACGATGGCCCGCACCTGGTCCGGCGGGACGCCCAGGCCGAACTCGTAGATCGCGCCCAGGCAGGACTGCGCGTCCGGGTGTTCCTGCTCGGCGGCCTTCCGAAACCACTCGACGGCCAGCGCTTCGCTCGGTGGAACGCCCTGGCCTTCGGAATACGCGCAGGCCAGGTCGTACTGCGCCTGCGCATCGCCTTGCTCGGCACGCGCGCGGACGTGTGCGACATCATCGGGCGCTCGGTTCGTCTGGCTGGGATCGGACGGCATCGGCTCTCCGCCTGGCACGGCGTGGTCGGTTTCTCTCCGAGTGTACAACCGAACCACGGCCCCTCCGCGCTGCGCGAGCGTTTCGAGGGCGGCGGTCCACTCGAGCTCGCCGGTCTTCCGGTCCCGGGCCGCTTCGTGAACACGCCGAGCCGCGGCCGGCCGGCGCGCGGAATGGCTCAGGTTGACAAGCCCGTTGAGGTGTGGCCCCATAGCTGACGGTCTGCTCAGGCGCTCGCTGTTCGCGCCGGGCACGAACAGCCAGTCGCCCGAGGCTCGGGTTCGTCCAGGGTCGAGACAGTCTCTTGCGTGGTTGCTCTTTTCCGACGCGCCCGAACGCGTCGGCACGGGGGCTGATATGCAAGCACGCGACTGGCGGCTGGGGCTCACCTTCCTTCTCCTCCTCGCCTTCACGGTTGCCGCTTCCGCGCGCGCCGGCCAGACGCCGGGGCACGCGAAGAGCTATGCCGCCTACATCGACATTCCGGGCGCGACGCGCGTGACCGACGACACCTGCGCCATGTGCCACGACGATGTCGCCAAGCGCTTTCAGACCGCGTTCCACCGGCAGCAGGGCGTGGCGTGCGAGGATTGCCACGGCAACGGCAGCCTTCACGTCAACGCCGGCGGGGACACGACGAAGATCGTCGATCCGGCCAAGCGGACGGCCGAGGCGGCCAACGGCATCTGCCTCCGCTGTCACGTTCGGAACGATCAGATCCGGCACTGGCTGGCGGGCCCTCACGCCGCCAACCACGTGCGCTGTATCGACTGTCACCAGGTTCACGCCGACAGTTCGACGGCGGCCGACGCGGCCCGTGCCGGCTTCGCGCCGTCGGCCACGGCCGCGGCGTCGGCGAGCCTGGTCTCGCCGGAGTCCAGCGTCAAGCTGCGCGCCCGCGCGGCCACCAACGAGGCGTGCCTCGGGTGCCACGAGGCCGAGCGCGCGCAGCTCGACATGCCGTACCACCATCCCCTGCGCGAGGGCAAGATGAGCTGCGTGGACTGCCACGACCCGCACGGCGGGCCGGCCGGGAACAACCTACCGTTTGCGAGCACCAACCAGCTGTGCCTGAGCTGTCACGCGCAGTACCGCGGGCCGTTCGCCTACCAGCATCCGCCGGTGACCGAGAACTGCCTCAACTGCCACTCGCCCCACGGCTCGCCGAACACGAACCTGCTGTCGGTGAGCGAACCGGCGCTCTGCCTGCAGTGCCACGCCAGCCACCACAACGGCGCCGGGCTCCCGATCGTCGACCGGTGCACCAACTGCCACAGCTCGATTCACGGCACCGACATCGCGACGCCGAGCGGCGGAAGCCGTTGGATCGACAAGGGGCCCTACGGCGTGCCGTCCGAGCCGCCGCAGCCGGTGGGGCTGTCGGTCAAGGGCCCGGCGGCGGCGAAGCTGGCCACCATGCTCCCCGTCGCCCCGGTCGCCTCGCACGTGGCGGCCTACGGGATTGCCGCCGGGAACGCGATGGCAGCCATGATGGCGTCGGCATCCGCCGCGCCGCTGTCAGGCCCAGGCATGGGGGACTTCCAGGGCGGCCAGGTTGCGACGGGGGCCGGCGGATCGTTCTCGAGTTTCTCGGTCGCGACCGCCTCGTACCGGTTCATCGACGGCTCGGGTTTCCTCGGGCGGGCCGGCGAGTACGACAGCCTGCAGGAGTCGGCCGGCGTCGACGGCGTCAGCGCGTTCGTCTCGCCCCGGCACAAGCTGACCGTCGTGTCGCGCGGGAACTACCTGTCGCGCGACGACTACTCGGCCGCCGCCGATGTCACGCTGGGCGGGCGGCTCGAGGTCGGGTTCGACCTGCGGAGCTTCGTCCAGCAGCAGGACCACTACATCTTCTACACGCCGTTGATGTCGCCCGACTTCGCCCCGCCGGACGGCAGCACCGACACGGTGCCGAGCCACACGACGTTCGGCATGACCCGGCGGATGGGCACCGCGTACGCCCGCGTGGCCATCCCGAGGATCCCGGTCCACGCCTGGGTGAAGGGCGGCTGGCAGGCCAGGGACGGCATGACGCAGCTGACCTACCTGGACGAGAACGCCACGCCGACCTGCGGCGAGCTGTGCCACCACCAGTCGCAGCTCCAGCGCACGAACTACACGACCCGCAACATCGCGGTGGGAGCGGACGTCGATCTCGGACCGGTGCGGCTCACCGTGGCCCATCGGTACAGCAGTTTCAGCAACCAGGCGCCGTTTCCGATCGGCCATTACGCCGGCCCCTTCACGCCCGAGGACGAGGGGTTCTCGACGGTGAATCCGCCGCCGTCGGGACCCGCGCCGGCGGACGTGGCGCCGGGCAACTACTACGTGGACGTGCTGTCGCCGAGCCATGCGACGACCGACTCGCTGAGCGCGGCGTGGAACGCCTCGCCTGTCTTCGGCGTGGACGCGCAGGTGAGCTACACGCGCCTGCACAACACGTTCACGGGAAATCCGCAGAACACGTTCGACACCGACGACACCCTGCACTGGCGGCCCGTGCCCCGGCTCCGGATCGTCGCCGACTACCATCAGCACAACCTGACGAACCAGTTCACGCCCTACTACACGCTGTACGGCAACGTGTCGTATCGCAACCACTGGGAGGGCGTGCGAGGCGACTACGAGCTCCGGCGCGGCCTCGACGCCGAGGCGTATTACAAGCGCAGCGACATCACGCGGTCGAACGCCGACCTGTGGCCGCAGGTCTACTCGATGGACAACACGGACCTGCTGAGAGTCGTCCCGTCGTCGTCGAGCAACACGGTCGGGCTCGCCGTGCGCTACCACGATCGCGCCGCCTGGAACGCGCGGGCGGGATACGAGCGGACCGGCACGGATCACCCGGGGTTCCTGATCGTCCCGGGCACGAACCAGCGCATCTTCGGCAACGTCTGGATCAAGCCCGCGGGCTGGATCACCTTCGCCAGCGACACGAGCATCATCCTGCAGAGCGCGTTCCCGGCGATCCCGCTGCCGAACACGCCCGGCGACTTCCAGCGCCGCAACCGGTTCTACGCCGAGACGGCCAGCGTGACCGTGCAGCCCGTGCGCAACTGGCGCGCGGCTTTGGGGTATTCGTACCAGCAGAACACCCTGACGAGCTACATGGCGTTCCAGAACGACAACTCGGTCGGCTACGTGATCGACGAGCCGGCCGTGCCCTACAAGCAGATCACGCAGGCGGCCTGGGGTGAGACGGGTTACACGCTCGAGGGGCGCCTGGGATTCAACGCCAGGCTCAGCTACAACGCGGCGCACAGCGGCTTGCGCCCAGACGTGAACCCGGCCGACGCGGCGCAACTCGGGAACGCCGCGCTCATCGCGCAGAACGCGTTCGACCCGGTCGGGTTCGCGGCGGCGCTCGGCAACCTGACGCTGGCCGCGGGGCAGGTGTCGGGCGTCGTGGTGCCGCAGTGGATCGGCCAGGCGAGGGCCTTCTACCGCTTCCCGAAGCAGTTCGAGGGCGGGCTGGTGTTCTACTACGGGCGGTACCGCGACCAGTGGAACCCCGGCCTGGACGGCACGCTGCGCACGTTTACGGTCTACATCGGGCGCAGATGGTAGGCGTCGGCGGCCGTGCCTGTCGGCGGGCGGCCGCAGTCGCCGGGAATCGCGAGGCGCGAGAGGGGCGGAGCGAGCGTGGCGCGGGATTCGCTGCGCCCCCGGACCCGCGGCGATCAGTCCGTCTTCGGCAGCCCGGCCCCCAGCACCTTGCCGTGGATCGCGTGGCACCCCGAGCAGCCGCCGATGAGCTCGCCGTAGATCGCGATCTTCGACCCGGTGTCGGTCGCCTGCGCCGCCCGGCCGGCAAGGTCGTGGACGCGCGCCTCGAAGACCACCAGCTCCTTCATGCGGGTTGCGGTGTCCATTGTCCGCCCCTCCGCCACCCGGGTCAACGCACCGCCCGTGACCCGCCACGCCCTGGCGGTCTGTGGGCGGCGCGCAGGAGGCCAGGCGGAGAGGCACGTTCTTTGCAATCTACGGGGGTGATAACGTCGAGTGCCATCGCTAATGGACGCCTGCCGCGCGGCGCGGCAACCCTTCGACGGGTGGCCTGCGCGGCAGGCAGGCCGGGAGTGACAACCGATGATGGGCTATTGGGGCTACGGCTCTGGCATGGGCTTCATGTGGTTGTGGTGGCTGGCCTGGGTGGTCGTGATCATCGCCCTCGTCTGGGGCGGGGTCAGGCTGCTCGGCGCGTCGGGCAGGAGCTCGGCGGCCGCGGACGAATCACCCGAGACGATCCTGAAGCGACGCTACGCGCGCGGCGAAGTGGACCGCGAGGAGTTCGAGCGCCGCCTGGCCGACCTGAGGCGATAGGCCGGCAGGCGGCGCCAGGGTGCGGCGGCACGGCCGCCACCAACGGGAACGCCCTGGTCATGCGAGGTCGAACCGGTCGAGTTCCATGACCTTGGTCCAGGCGGTGGCGAAATCGAGCGCGAACTTCTGCTCCGCGTCGTCGCTCGCGTAGACCTCGGCGATGGCGCGCAGCTGCGAGTTCGACCCGAAGACGAGGTCCACCCGGCTGCCGGTCCACTTGAGTTCCCCCGTCTTCCGGTCGCGGCCCTCGAACGTCTCGCCGGCCTCCGACGTCGGCTGCCATGCCGTTCCCGGATCGAGCAGGTTCACGAAGAAGTCGTTCGTCAACGCCCCGGGCCGCTTCGTGAAGACGCCGAGTGCGGACTGCCGGTAGTTTGCGTTCAGGACGCGCAGCCCGCCGACGAGCACCGCCATCTCCGGCGCGCTCAGTGTCAGCAGGCTGGCCCGATCGACCAGCAGGTGCTCGGCCAGGCGCCGGTGGCCCTGCCCGAGGTAGTTGCGAAATCCGTCGGCCGTCGGCTCGAGGACCGCGAACGACGCCACGTCGGTCTGGTCGTCGGTCGCGTCGGTGCGCCCCGGCCTGAACGGCACGTGGACCTCCTGTCCGGCGTTCCTGGCGGCCTGCTCGACGGCCGCGCACCCGCCCAGCACGATGAGGTCGGCCAGCGAGACCGGCCTGGCGCGCCCGGCCGGCGAAGCGTTGAACGCCTTCCGGATCCCTTCGAGCGTGCTCAGCACGCGTGCCAGGCCCGGCGGGTCGTTGACCTCCCAGTCCTTCTGGGGCGCGAGGCGGATGCGCGCCCCGTTGGCGCCGCCGCGCTTGTCGGTGCCGCGGAACGTGGAGGCCGACGCCCACGCGGTCGTGACCAGCTCGGAGATGGTCAGTCCCGAGGCGAGGATCTGCTCCTTCAGCGCGGCAACCTGCTTCGCGCCGATCAGCTGATGCGTCACCGGCGGGACCGGGTCCTGCCACAACTGCGGCTCGTCGGGCACCAGCTTGCCGAGGTAGCGGCTGCGCGGCCCCATGTCGCGGTGCGTCAGCTTGAACCACGCCTTGGCGAACGCGGTGGCGAACTCGTCCGGGTGCTCGTAGAACCGCCGCGAGATCTTCTCGTAGGCCGGGTCGAACCGCAGCGCGAGGTCGGTGGTCAGCATGGTTGGCGGGTGCCGCTTCGAGGGATCGTGGGCATCCGGAACCGTGGCCGCGCCCCCCTTCGCCACCCACTGCTGCGCGCCGGCCGGGCTCCTGGTCAGCTCCCACTCGTAGCCGAACAGGTTCTCGAAGAAGTTGCGGCTCCACCGGGTCGGCGTCGTCGTCCAGGTGACTTCCAGGCCGCTGCCGATCGTGTCGCCGCCCTTGCCGGTCTTGTAGCTGCTCTTCCAGCCGAGGCCCTGCTGCTCGAGGGGGGCCGCCTCCGGTTCGGGCCCCACATGGCTCGCCGGACCCGCGCCGTGCGTCTTGCCGAACGTGTGGCCGCCCGCGATGAGCGCCACCGTCTCCTCGTCGTTCATGGCCATGCGGCGGAACGTCTCGCGGATGTCGCGGGCCGCGGCCAGCGGGTCCGGGTTGCCGTTGGGCCCCTCCGGGTTGACGTAGATGAGGCCCATCTGGACGGCCGCGAGCGGGTGCTCCAGGTCGCGCTCACCGCTGTAGCGCTCGTCGCCCAGCCACGTGCGCTCGGCCCCCCAGTAGGTCTCGTCCGGTTCCCAGGCGTCGGCCCGCCCGCCACCGAAGCCGAACGTCCTGAATCCCATCGACTCCAGGGCGCAGTTGCCGGCGAAGATGATCAGGTCGGCCCACGAGATCTTCCGCCCGTATTTCTGCTTGACCGGCCAGAGCAGCCGGCGGGCCTTGTCGAGGTTCACGTTGTCGGGCCAGCTGTTGATGGGCGCCAGTCGCTGCAGGCCGGCCCCGGCGCCGCCGCGGCCGTCGTGGATGCGGTAGGTGCCCGCGCTGTGCCAGGCCATCCGGATGAAGAGCGGGCCGTAGTGGCCGAAGTCGGCCGGCCACCAGTCCTGCGACGTCGTCATCACCGCCTCGATGTCCTTCTTCAGCGCGGCGAGGTCGAGCGTCTTGAATTCGTCGGCGTAGTTGAACGTGCTCCCCATGGGATCGGCCATGGGAGAGGGCCGATGCAGGATCGCCAGGTCCACCTGGTTCGGCCACCAATCACGGTTCGATGCGCCATGGCGGATGCCGCCCGGGAACGGGTGCTTGCTCTCGCCTTCCATGGTGTCCTCTCCTTGCGATCGCCGCGCGGCCGGCGGCAGCCTGGGGCGGGCTCGGCATTGCCCGGAGGACGGCCAGCCGTCCGGCGGTGACCTGATTGCCGTGCTGACGGAGGAGATCGGACGGGTCAGCAGGCACAGGACCAGACTAGACCCAATGCCGGACTCGATCAAACCACGGCGCGCCGTCCAGCACGTCAGCGCTCCAGTTGGTGGCACGGGCGGACAGGCGTCCGGGAGTGAAGGCCGTGATGGGGGACCGGGGTTCTGGTCCGGGCGTGGGACCGATGGGATTGCGGTCGCCGGTCTGAGTTGTCGTGGTCGCCGGGGTCGTCCGGGGCGTGGCGGGCCGCCCCGTCGGGGACGGCCCCGCGCCACCGTTGTCACGCAGCCGAGCCCTCGCGCGCGCCCGGCGCTGATCGCCACCGACCTGCGCGAGGAGCGGTTTGCCGAGCGCACGCTCCAGGTGGCCATCCAGGCGCGCTCGGGCCTACTTCACCTTCCGGGGATAGTCCTTCGCGCCCTCGAGCGCCCACGCGATGAAGCTGCGAAGCTCGTCGTTCGAGCTCTTCAGGTCCGCCTTGCGCAGGTACATCATGTGGCCGCTCTCGTGCCAGGCGAAGCGGTACCGATCCTTGAACTCGCCGCCCGGCTGCAGGTGCTCCATCGTGTAGGTGGCGTTGAAGTAGTCGCAGGCCGCGTCGTAGTAGCCGCCCTGCACCAGCACCTTCAGGTACGGGTTGTCGCGCATGGCGGTGCGCAGCATGTCGCCCACGCTCGCCTGCGGGTCCTGCGCCCACGGGCGCACGTTGCCCCAGATGTAGTACTGCATCTCCGGGTTGTACTTCAGCTCGGTGCGGAAGTACTGGTTGACCGCCGCGCCGAACGGCCCGTTCCAGTCCGCCAGCTCGGGGGAGTACTCGGGGCGCTCGCCGGCCGCGTCGAAGTCGATCCCCGTGTAGCGCGTGTCGAGCCGGCCGACCGTCAGCCTCTGGTCCCTCAGCAGCTCCTTCCAGAAGCGGTCGAAGCTCACGCGCAGGTTCGCCTGCAGCACGTACTCCTTGCTGAGCCCCGTCAGTCGGGCCTCCTTCGCGGCCACCTGGTCGCGCTCGGCGTCGCTCAAGTGATCGCCCTTCACCAGGGCCGCCAGGTACTCACCCGTCGCGAACGCCTCGGACTCGGCGAGGACGGCCCGGAGCGGCTTGGCCTGCAGCTCCGGCACGAGGTGCTTGTGGTACCACGCGGTCGCCGTCTTGGTCGGCAGGCTCGTGGCGAAGTTGACCTCCGGGCCGCGATCGACGTCGAGCTGGGTGGACGACACCAGGATCACGCCGTTCAGGTACATCTGGAACCGGCTCTGGACCGACGCCGCGAGGCCGGCGGCCCGCGTCGTGCCGTAGCTCTCGCCGATGATGAACTTCGGCGACGCCCACCGGCTCTTCCGGTTCACGAAGGTGTAGATGAAGTCGCCGATCGACTGGATGTCGGCGAGCTTGCCGTGGAACTTGTGCAGGTCCTGGCCCTCGACCATCCGGCTGAAGCCGGTGCCGATCGGATCGACGTAGACGATGTCGGCCGTGTCGAGGATCGAGTAGGGGTTGTCCTCGAGCCCCGCCGGCGGCTTCTGCTGGAACCCCTCGTCGTCGTAGGTCACGCGGCGCGGCCCGGTGTAACCGAGGTGCATCCAGACCGACGCGGTGCCCGGCCCGCCGTTGAACGAGATGATCAGCGGGCGGGTGCGCGGGTCGGTGACGCCGTTCTTGGTGTAGGCCACGTACTCCATCTTCGCGACGACCTTCCCGTCATCGCGGATGGGGATCCAGCCGACCTCGGCCGTGTAGGACACCGTCTGCCCGTTGAACCGGCCGGTGTGCTGCGTAATCACGGGCTCGGCGGGCAGCAGGTCCGCCTCAGTGCCGGCCTTGGCCCCGGCCGCCGCGGCCGCGGGCTCCGCCGCGCGCGACCGGCCCGCCGGCGGCTGCGCGGAGACGGGCCAGGCCGTGACGAGCAGGAACAGGACGACTGTCACGAGTCCGTAGGCAGGGAACCTGG
>JAJXZZ010000111.1 GCA_021779795.1 Acidobacteriota bacterium
GCCCGAGAGCCTGAACCTCGGCGGCGACCGATCGGCGACGCTGCTCGACTACGTCCGCCAGCCGCTGCTGTTCGTGTGCGAGCCCGACGACGTGCGCGCCCGCGCGGAGCGATCGCTCGAGCAGTTGGCCTCGAGCTGGCGCGAGCTGGCCGCCGCGGGCGCGGCGGCGCCCGGGCCCGAGCGGCTGTTCCTGTCGCTCGACGATCTCGACGCCTGGACGGGCCTGGCCACGCGGGTCGAGGAGCTGGGGATCGGCGAGGGTGCGGCGGCGGGCGAGCGCCCCCGGGACGAGCTGGCCGTCCGCTGCCAGCCCGCCGTCGAGTTCCGCGGCCGCATCGGCGACTTCGTCGAGGAGGTCCGGCGGGCGCGCGGGGCCGGCGAGATGGTGCTGTTCGTCGCGGCGACGCCGGGGCGCGCCGAGCGGGTCGTCGAGCTGCTGCGCGACTACGACCTCGTCGCCGCGGCCGTGTCGATCGGCCCGAAGGGCGTCGAGCCGTCGGAGGCGCGGGGGGAGATGGCGCACGCGGCCGCGGCGCTGGTGGCCACCGGCACCCTCTCGCGCGGCTTCCGCCTGCCCGACGCCGGCCTCGAGGTGTTCGCCGAGACCGACGTCTTCGAGGAGGAGCGGCTTCCCGCCGAGCGCCGGCGCAGCGCGGCCCGCGCGTTCCTCTCGGACTTCCGCGACCTGAAGACCGGCGATTTCGTCGTCCACGTGGACCACGGCATCGGGCGGTTCGTCGGCTTGCGGCAGATCGCCACCGACCCTTACAGCCAGGCGATCCAGGAGTTCCTCGAGCTGCGCTACGCGGGCGACGACAAGCTGTTCGTCCCGGTCGAGCGCCTCGACCTGCTGCAGAAGTACACGGGCGGCAGCCGGCCCTCGCTCGACCGCCTGGGCGGCACGACCTGGGAGCGCGCGAAGACGCGCGTCCGGAAGGCCATGCGCGACATGGCCGGCGAGCTGCTCAAGCTCTACGCCGCGCGCCGGGCGATGCCCGGCCACGCCTTCCCGCCCGACACCCACTGGCAGGAGGAGTTCGAGGGCGCGTTCCCGTTCGAGCTGACCACCGACCAGCGGGCCGCCATCGCCGACATCAAGGCCGACATGGAGTCGCCGGCGCCGATGGACCGGCTCCTGTGCGGCGACGTCGGCTACGGCAAGACCGAGGTCGCCATGCGCGCCGCGTTCAAGGCGGTGATGGACGGCAAGCAGGTGGCCATCCTCGCGCCGACGACGGTCCTGGCGTTCCAGCACCTGAAAACGCTGCGGGAGCGCTTCGCGGGCTTCCCGGTGACGATCGCGATGGTCAGCCGCTTCCGCACGCGGGCGGAGATCCGGCAGACGCTGGCCGACCTGGCCGAGGGGCGCGTGGACGTCATCGTGGGCACGCACCGCCTGCTGTCGCGCGACGTCGTCTTCAGGGACCTCGGCCTGCTCGTCGTGGACGAGGAGCAGCGGTTCGGCGTGGCCCACAAGGAGCGCATCAAGCAGATGCGCCGCAAGGTGGACGCGCTCACGATGACCGCCACGCCGATTCCGAGAACCCTCAACATGTCGATGGTCGGCATCCGCGACATGTCGGTGATCGAGACGCCGCCCAAGGACCGCCTCGCCATCCAGACGAGCGTCGTGCGGTTCGACCAGCCGCTCATCGCGCGCGTCATCCGGAGCGAGATGGCGCGCGGCGGCCAGGTCTACTTCGTCCACAACCGCGTGGAGTCGATCTACTCGATCGGCAACCTGCTCGCGCGGCTGGTGCCCGAGGCGAGGGTGGTGGTGGGCCACGGGCAGATGGGGGAGGAGGCGCTCGAGCGCGCGATGGTGGAGTTCGTCGAGCGCCGGTTCGACGTCCTGCTGGCCACGACCATCGTCGAGAACGGCCTCGACATCCCGAACGTCAACACGATCCTCATCAACCGGGCCGACCGCTACGGGCTGTCGCAGCTCTACCAGCTGCGCGGGCGGGTCGGCCGGTCGGACCGGCCGGCCTACGCCTACCTGCTCGTTCCCCCCGGCAACACCCTGTCGGCCGTGGCGCGCAAGCGCCTGGCGGCCATCCGGGAGTTCTCGGACCTCGGGAGCGGGTTCCGGGTGGCCGCCCTGGACCTGGAGATCCGCGGCGCCGGCAACCTGCTCGGCGGCGAGCAGAGCGGGCACATCGAGGCGATCGGCTTCGAGATGTACATGAAGCTGCTCGAACAGGCCGTGCGCGAGCTGCGGGGCGAGGAGATCGAGGACGACACGCGCGCGACGGTGAACCTGAACGTGGACCTGCGCGTCGACGCCGGCTACGTGCCCGAGCAGGCGCAGCGCCTCGCGCTCTACCGCCGCGTCGCCGCCGCGCGCACCGACGCCGAGATCGAGCGGATCGCCGAGGAGGCGGTCGACCGCTACGGGCCGATGCCGCCGCAGGTGCTCAACCTGCTCGACTACGGGCGCGTCCGCGTGGCCGCCGACCGCCTCGGCATCGAGTCGATCGACCGCCAGGGTTCGATCGTCGTCTTTACCTTCAAGGGCCAGGGGGGGCCTGACCCGAAGCGGGTCCTGCAGCTGGTGGCCGACCGCCCCGACATCGCGCTCGCCCCGCCGTCGAGCCTCAAGCTCGACCTTGGCTGGGCGCCGGGGAAGGCGCCCGCCGGGCCGAACCGCGCCGGCCTCGTGGTCAGGACGCCGCCGCCAGCGCCCTCGCGGCCGAAGCCGGCCCCGCGAATCGTGCCGGGGCGGGTCGGGCCGGCCGCCCGCTCCTGGTGGACCGCTCGGGCCACCGAGGACGAAGTGCGGCCGGGGTTCAGCAAGGAGGCGATCCTGCGCCCGGTGAAAGAGGACCCGCGGGGACCGTCGGGCGTGCTGACCCGCGTCCAGCGGGTGTTGAGCGAACTTGTCGGATCAAGGTAAGATATTCAGTTCACGAGGTTTAATGATCAGACTCCCCATCGCGAAGCGGTTCATCGTCTCCCTGGCCCTGGTCGCGCTCGTCGTCGCCACGGCCCGCGCCGAGATCATCGAGCGGGTGCTGGTGAAGGTGAACGACGACATCATCACGCAGAGCGACCTCGAGGTCCGCCAGACGGCGGCGCTGCGGGCGCGCAAGCTGAATCCGCAGACGATGAGCAACGCCGAGCTGACCAAGGCGCTGGCCGAGGTCACGCCGCAGATCATCGTCA
The DNA here is from genome assembly GCA_021779795.1 of Acidobacteriota bacterium. Lineage (GTDB taxonomy): Bacteria > Acidobacteriota > Vicinamibacteria > Vicinamibacterales > Fen-181 > FEN-299. The sequence goes on from JAJXZZ010000111.1 coordinate 3,166, forward strand.
ACGCCGTCGATGAACTGCTGCTCCTGCAGCGCGGCCGGGAGCTGGGCTACCGCCTGACCGACGAGAAGTTCAACGAGATCCTCAACAACATCAAGAAAGAGAACAAGATCACGACCGAGGAGCAGTTCCAGCAGGCGCTCAAGGCCGAGAACCTGACGCTGCCCGAGCTGCGCTCCCGGCTCGAGAAGTCGATGGTCATCCAGCAGGTGGAGGGCAACGACGTCTTCGGGCACATCTCGGTCACCGAGGCCGAGGCGAAGGCGTACTACGAGGCGCACAAGTCGGAGTTCACGACGCCCGAGACGATGATGCTCAGGGAGATCCTGATCCCGGTGCCGGGCACCGGGCAGGAGTTCAGCGCGGCGGACGACGAGGCGGCCAAGGCCAAGGCCGACGCGCTGCACGCGAAGCTGGTGGCGGGCGAGGACTTCCAGAAGGCCGTCGCCGAGGACTCGCAGGCCGCGTCGAAGTCCAACGGCGGCCTCATCGGGCCGATCAGCCTCAACGACCTGGCGCCGGCGCTGAAGGAGATCCTGGCGCCGCTCAAGGCCGGCGCAATCACGCCGGTCATCCGCACGCAGGCCGGCTACCAGATCTTCAAGATCGACTCGCTCGAGGAAGCCACGCTGCTGCCGTGGGACAGCGCGCGCGAGGAGATCGAGAACCGCGTGGGCACCGCCAAGCAGGCGGCCGAGCTCAATCGCTACTTCGAGAAACTCCGGTCGCAGGCCGTGCTCGAGTGGAAGAACCCCGAGCTGAAGAAGCTGTTCGACCAGCGGGTGGCGCAGGAAGCGGAGGAGGCGGCGATGCCGCCGACGCCGGAGAAGAAATAGCCGTGCTTCCGTGGTATGCCGTCCGGACGCGCTCGCGCGCCGAGAAGGCGGTCCACGGGCAGCTCGAGCGGAAGGGCCTCGAAGCCTTCCTGCCTACCGTTCCCCGCTGGAGCCGCTGGAAGGACCGCCGGAAGCGGATCGACTGGCCGCTGTTCCCGGGCTACTGCTTCGCGCGATTCGACACCGCCGACACGCTCCGCGTGCTCACCTGCAGCGGCGTCGTGGCGGTCGTGTCGTTCGACGGCCAGCTCGCGTCGATTCCCGACGCCGAGATCGACGCGATCCGCCGGCTGGTGGCGAGCGATCTGCAGTACGACCCGTGCCCGTTCGTCAACGAGGGCGCGCGCGTCGAAGTGGTGCACGGGCCGCTCAAGGGCGTCAGCGGGCTGCTCGTCCGGAAGGACAAGCACGCCAGGCTCATCCTGTCGGTCGAGCTCATCGGCCGGGCGGTGGCGGTGACGGTGGACGCGAGCGACATACGGGCGTACTGACGTAGTCGGAGCTGACGATGAGGAGTCGAGACTGACGATGAGGAGTCGACCCTCACGATGAGAAGTCGACCCTCACGATGAGAAGTCGACCCTCACGATGAGAAGTCGACCCTCACGATGAGAAGTCGAGACTCACGGTGAGTAGTCAGCGTGGGCCGATGTGGCATGCGCGATGCAGTGACACGGCGCATGCAGGTCAATTCGGTCGAAGAATTGCAGGTTTGGCAGACCGCGCGGCGGTTTGTCGAAGCAGTTTCCGCCCTGACGCGCGAGCGGCTGGCTGGCGATCGACCGTTGCGGGATCAGATCGACGCCTGCACGGACTCGATCCTGGCCAACTTGGCCGAGGGGTTCGAGCAGGGGAGCGACAGGGCCTTTGCCCGTTACCTCTACATCTGCCGCGGGTCGTGCGCCGAGGTGAAGGCGCACCTCGTGGCGTCCAGGCTGAGAGGGCGCGTCCCCGACGAGGCTGCCGCGAAGCTGTTCGAACAGGCGACCGACATCGGGCGCATGCTGACGGGCCTCATCAACTACCTGCTCCGGTCCGATCGCAAGCATCGTCGCTGACAGGGCCCAGGGGCCATCGAACTACGAACCGTGAGTTTCGAGCGCCCATCGTGAGCTTCGAGCGCCCATCGTGGGTTTCGACCACCCATCGTGAGCTTCGAGCGCCCATCGTGAGCTTCGAGCGCCCATCGTGGGTTTCGACCACCCATCGTAAGTTCCGACTCCACATCGTGACTTCCGACTCCCCATCGTCAGCCTCGACTCCTCATCGTGAGCTCCGACTACCATGTTGAGCTTCCATCGTCCCTTCGGCCTCGCCCCGATGGCCGGCCTGACCGACACGGCGTTCCGGCGCCTGGTCAAGCGTCAGGGCGGATGCGGCCTGGTGGTGACCGAGATGGTCAGCTCCGAGGGGCTCGTGCGCGGTCTCGACCGCACGCTCGAGTACGCCGAGTTCACCGAGGAGGAGCGCCCAGTGGCGGTCCAGGTCTTCGGGGGCGATCCCGAGCGCATGGCGCTGGCCGCGCGCGTCGTCGAGCGCATCGGCGCCGACGCGGTGGACGTCAACATGGGCTGCCCGGTGCCGAAGGTGGCGAAGGGCCTGGCCGGTTGCAGCCTCATGCGCGACCCCGGGCGCGCCGCGGCGATCGTCGAGGCGATGGCGCAGGCGGTGTCGATCCCGGTGACCGTCAAGATGCGCACGGGATGGGACGAGCGCGGCGTCAACGCGGCCGACCTGGCGCGGCGGCTCGAACGGGCCGGGGCGGCGGCCGTCACCGTGCACGGGCGGACGGCCGCGCAAGGCTACCGCGGCCGGGCCGACTGGGACGAGATCGGGCGCGTGGCGCGGGCGGTCTCGATCCCGGTCCTGGGCAACGGCGACCTGGTGGAGCCCGGCGACCTGGTGCGGCGGATGGAAGAGACGGGCGTCGCCGGCGTTCTCGTGGGCCGCGGCGCCGTCGCCAACCCGTGGATCTTCGCCCAGGCCGAGGCGATCGCCGCCGGGCGCCCGGTCGCGGCCGTGCCGGCCGAGGCCCGCCGCCGCTTCCTGCTCGACTACATCGACATGCTGCTCGACGACCGGCGCGACGAGCCTCCGGGCTTCCGCCACTCCCCCGTCTCGAAGCCGCAGCGCGCGGCCGGGCGCGCGCGGGAGCGCCTGGTCGTCAACAAGCTCCGGGCGCTGTGCGCGTGGCACACGCGCGGCCTCCACGGGGGATCGCACCTGCGCGTGGCCGTGAACCGCGCGGACTCGGTGGCCGCGCTGCGCGACGCGATCGCGGCCTCCTTCGCCTGAACCGAAGACGGGGCCGGGACGGCACTGCCGTGGCGCGGCCGCGCTGGCCGAAGCGCCGCCGCCCGCCGGCACGGTGCTATCATGGGCGTTCGTCGAGAGACCTGCCCGCCGGTGCCGGGAACTGCCATGTCACTCAGGATCGCCTTCGACTGCGACGGTGTCGTCGCGGACCTCGATTCCGCGCTGGCCGAGATCGCCACGCGCCTGTTCGGCGAGGCGCCGACGCGGCGGCCGGCGCGCGCCGCGGAGCCGCAGGCGTCGCCCGCGACCGAGGCTCGCGCCGGAGAGGCCGGCGATCCAGGCGCCGCCGACGGCCTGACGCCCGAGGAGGAGCAGGTCGAGCCCGCGCGGTTCCGGGCGCTCACGCGCCAGCAGCAGCACGCCATCTGGGAGGCGGCGCGGAACACCGAGAACTTCTGGGAGTCGCTCGGCGAGACCGAGCCGGGCGCCGTCGCCCGCCTGGCCGCCCTGGCGAGGGATCGCGGGTGGGAAGTGATCTTCATCACGCAGCGTCCGTCGAGCCTCGGCGACGCCACGCAGCTGCAGACGCAGCGCTGGCTCGCCGCCCACGGGTACGACCTGCCCAGCGTGTACGTCATCAAGGGCTCGCGCGGCAAGGTGGCCGACGCGCTTTCGCTCGACATCGTGGTTGACGACCGCCCCGAGAACTGCCTCGACGTGAAGCTCGAGTCGCGCGCCCGATCGATCCTCGTGTGGGACGGGGATTTCGCCGACCTGCCGCCCAACGCGCCGCGCCTCGGCATCGAGCCGGTGGCGGGCATCGGGGCTTGCCTGGACCTGCTGTCGGCCACCGGGCAGGAGGCCACCGGCCTGCTGGCGCGGATCAAGCGGCTCATGGGAGCCTGACGGCCGATCGCCATGCCCATCTACGAATTCGAATGCCGCTCGTGCCGCCGCAAGACGACGGCGCTCGTCCTGTCGCGCGACCGGATCGGGGAGGTGCGGTGCCGCGCCTGCGGCGGCGCGGATCTCGAGAAGCTCTACTCGCGCTTCTCGTCGCCGAAGTCGGAGGAGGCCCGGCTCGAGGCCATGGCCGACCCTTCGCTGATGGGCGACGTGGACGAGAACGACCCGAAGAGCGTCGCCCGGTTCATGAAGAAGATGGGCCGCGAGATGGGCGAGGACTTCGGCGAGGATCTCGACCAGGCCGTCGAGGAGGAGATGGCCGGCGGCGGAGAGGGCGGCGGAGAGGGCGGCGGCACGGACGGGGAATCGGGCCCCGGCGGGGAATCGCTCGAGTGACGCCGGTGCTATGATGCAGGCCGCCGCCCGTTCGCGGGCTGGTCGGCCGTGGGGGAAGGGTTCGTGATCAACTGTCCGAAGTGCCGCTCTCCGAGAATCCATCGATCGCGCAGCCGGAGCGCCTGGGAGCGCCTCAGGAAGGGCTTCACCAACGACCGGCTCCATCGCTGCCACGCCTGCGGCTGGCGCGGGTGGGGGCCGGTCAGCTCGGCCTCGGCCCGCGCCGAGGGCTCGCCGGGCCAGGTGCGCCAGGCGCCGAACCTCGAGGCGATCGACGTCGCCATCGATCGGAACCGGACGCGCGACGACGCCTGAGCGCGGCGCGCGGCCCCGGTCACTCCGCCTGCGCGAGGCGGCGGAGCGCCTCGCCGTCCTGCATCTCGTAGTCGAAGATCGCCGAGGATTCGAGCGACGCCATGAAACGCCGGCCGAGCGGTTCGTGCGCGGGATGGCGGAGGTACGCCTGGAGGCCCGCGAGATCGTCGAATTCGAGGATGGCCGCGTAATCCAGCGCGACGGGCGCGATCGCCTCGTAGCCCGCGCCGTGCGTCACGCGGCGGCCGACGTGGAACCGGCGGATCGACGGGATGCGCCGGAGCGCGGACTCGAGCGCGTCAACGAGATCGGCGCGCTCGGCCGCCGCCAGGTCGGGACGCGGGCGGAAGAGCACGAGATGGATGATCATAGTCGGAACTGACGATGAGGAGTCGGAACTGACGATGAAGAGTCGGAACTGACGATGAAGAGTCGGAACTGACGATGAAGAGTTCAGTCAGATACCGGCCGGCTCGCCACTCCGTCTTTCGACTACTCATTCCGTCCCCCGACTACTGTCGTCCTTCCTGAGCCTGGGCAACCGGGTCTTGTGCGCCGGGGCAGGCGGACCGGGCGGGAACGATTCCGCGGGCGGCGTGGCCGGCTGGCGCGGCGGCTGCGTCAGTTCGCGCGCCGGTTCCGTCGTCTTGGGCCGCGGATCCATCACCTGCGGCCGGGGTTCGGTCGCCTGGGGCCTGGGTTCGGCCACCTTGCGCGGAAGCTCGGGCGGCGCCTCGGCCGGTCCCGGTCGCCGGGGTTGCGGCCTGGGCGGCGCCTGGTGATACGGCGGCTTCCCGTGGTCTCCCTTCGGCCGTCCAGATGCGCCGCCGCGATACCCCTGTTCGCCGCGTCGCTCCTGGCTGCGCGGGCTGCCGCCAAAGCCCTCCTTGCGCTGGCGATCGCCTTCGAACCGCGGCCGTGCGGGCCGGTTGGCGTCCCGCTGCCAGCCGCCCTCGCGCGGCCGATCCTGATGCGGTCGATCCTGATGCGGCCGATCCTGATGCGGTCGATCCTGGCGCGGCCAAGCCTGGCGGGGTCGGTCCTGGGGCGGGCGATCCTGGCGCGGGCGATCCTGAGGCGGCCGACCCTCGCGCGGCCGATCCTGG
>JAJXZZ010000112.1 GCA_021779795.1 Acidobacteriota bacterium
GCAGAGCCCACAATTGTGGAATTGGATTACCCGGATCTCGAACCAATTACGCAACGGGTCTTGAAAGTGATCCAACGAAAATTTTTCTAGCCGCTCTGTGCTGATTCGCCATGGCCGCCTGATTCGCGCGACGCTGCCCAGGTCCGAGAACCAGCCGGTCGTCAGGCCGATCCCCGAGTTCACGATGCACCAGCCGGCCGGCAGGGGCGGAAAGTTCCGCGTTGGGGCGCCGCGGGGCGCGGCCGCGCGCCCGGGCCAGGGCGGGCGCGGAGGATACGGCGGCGGCACCTCCCGGGGCCCGGCCTTCGGGCATCCCGGTTCGGGCCACGGCGGGCGCACGGCGGGGCGCGGCCATCAGCCCCCGCGCCACGGCAAGAAGCACTCGAAGTAGGCGGACGACAGACTGACCAGGATGGCTGATCTCTCAGGCCAGCTCGGGGTGGTCGTTGGCGTCGCCAACAAGCGTTCGATCGCGTGGGCCATCGCCCAGGCGGCCGCCGAGGCCGGCGCCCGCCTCGCGCTCACCTACCAGGACGTGCGGCTCCAGGAGCACGTGGAAGAGCTGGCCGCGATGACGCGCGACCCGCTCGTGCTCCCGTGCGACGTGACGCACGACCAGCACCTCGACCAGCTCTTCGAGACCATCGACCGGGAGTTCGGCGGCCTCGACTTCGTCGTGCACGGCGCGGCCTTCGCGCCGAAGGCGGAACTGGCCGACCGGTTCATCCATACCTCGCGCGACGGGTTCCGGATCGCGCTCGACGTCAGCGCCTACTCGCTCGTCGCGATGGCGCGCCGGGCCCGGCCGCTGATGCTGCGCCGCGGCGGCGGCAGCATCGTGACGCTGACCTACCTCGGCAGCCAGCGCGTGTTCCCCAACTACAACGTCATGGGCGTCGCCAAGGCGGCGCTCGAGGCCAGCGTCCGCTACCTGGCGTACGATCTCGGCCCCGACAACATCCGCGTCAACGCCGTGTCGGCCGGCCCCATCCGCACGCTGGCCTCGGCCGGGATCGCGGGCTTCACCGACATCCTGCAGGTGTACCGCGAGCGGGCGCCGATGCGGCGCAACGTGGACTCGAACGAGGTCGCCGACGCGGCCCTCTTCCTCGTCGGGCCGGGCAGCCGCGGGATGACCGGCGAGATCCTCTACGTGGATGCCGGCTACCACACCGTCGGCCTCTGACACCGCTCCCGCGGCGGGCCCGGGGGCATGCCTTCCCGGCCGCGGCCGCCGCCTGCCCGCGCGATCAATTGATCCGGGTGCTCGGTAGGAAGCCGGCCGGCATCAGGGCCGGCGCGGCCACCGCGGAGGCGGGGATCGCCTCGCTGCCCGCGCCGGCGGGCTTGCGGGTCTTCTTGTCGCCGTACATCCGGCCGTCCGCCGTGGCGAGCAGCACTTCGTAGGTCTCGCCGTCGGCCGGGAACACCGCCGCGCCGACGCTGACGCTGACCCCGATCGGGTGGCCCGGGACGACCTCCATCGAGAGGGCGCTCACCGCGTCCTGCAGCTCGAGGCGCTTGGCCTCGGCCTCCTCGGCCCCGCAGCCGGGCAGCACGACGATGAACTCGTCGCCCGCGTACCGGGCGCACACGTCGTAGTGGCGGACCGTCTCGCGCATCACGCGCGCCACCTCCTGCAGGGTCCGGTCGCCCGCCTGGTGGCCGTACGTGTCGTTGATCCGCTTGAAGTCGTCGAGGTCGAGCACGAGGATCGACACCTCGGTGCCCAGGCGCTGCGCCCGCGCCAGCTCCCGCGTCAGGTGCGTGAACATGTAGCGCGTGTTCGGGAGCCTCGTCAGCGGGTCCCTCAGCGAGTCCTCGCGCGTCTGCTCGAACACGATCGAGTTGGAGATGGCCGCCGCGGTCTGCTCGGAGATCCGGTCGAGCAGCCGCCGGTGCTCCTCGGTGTAGAAGTCGGGCTGGACGTGATAGAGGGCGATGGCGCCCACCATCTGGTCGCCCGAGACGAGCGGGCAGACCAGCGCCGACCGCAGCCCGGCCGGGGCGGCCGGCCGCCCGGCGGCCTCGAAGTCGGCGGCCGGCGTGACGTTGACCAGCGGCCGGCGGTTGCGGATGACCCACCCGGACAGCCCCTCGCCCTCGGCCAGCCTGAGCCCCTGCAGGTCGTCCTCGTTGACGCCCGAGGCGAACCGGCACTGGACCGTCCCGTCCTCGTCGCCCACGAAGAGCGCGCACGCCGAGAACGGCACCAGCGTCGCCAGCTTGTCGGCGATGAGCGACATCGCGTCGGCCACGCCGAGGCGCGAGCCGATGGCCTGCGCGATCTCGTAGAGCGCGTAGATCTCCTGGTGGGCCCTGGCGATGTTCTCGAACGCGGCCTGGCGCCAGAGGTCGGCCGGCTGGCGGTGGCGCGCCACGTCCTCTTCGCGCGCGGCCGCCTCGCCGGCGGGGCCGGGCTCGAGCGCCAGCGTCGGCACGAGGTCCAGGAAAACCGACACCAGGTGCGGGTCGAGCGCCTTGCCGGCCTCCTGCTGGAGCACCAGCATGGCCAGGTCGAACGAGACCGCCTTGTTGTACGGACGGTCGCGCATCACCGACTCGAAATAGTCCGACACGGCGAGGATCCGCGCCCCGAGCGGGATGTCGTCGCCGCGAAGGCCCAGCGGGTAGCCCGAGCCGTCCCATTTCTCGTGGTGGCAGAGCACGAGCGGCGCCACCGGGCAGGGGAACGGCACGTGCTCGATGATTTCGAAGCCGACCTGCGGGTGCGTCTTGACCTTCTCGAACTCCTCGTCGGTCAGCGGCCCCGGCTTCGAGAGGATGTGCTCGGGCACGGCCAGCTTGCCGACGTCGTGGAGCATCGCGGCCGTCGCGATCGCCTGCACCTCGTCCTCGGGGACCCCGACCGCGCGGGCCAGCGCGCTGGCAAACGCCTGCACGCGGCGGATGTGCCTGGCCGACGTCTTGTCCTTGGCGTCGATCGCGGAGGCGAGCGCCTCGATGGTGGCCAGGCGCAGCCCCGACAGCCGGCGCTCACGGGCCGCCGCCAGGACTCGCGCCCGGCCCCGCCTGTGCCCGCCCACCGCCGCCGCCACGGCCACGGCGACCAACAGCGCCGAGAGCACCAACCGACCCCGCACCGCCAGGACGGAGGCGCCGGCCGTCGCCGCCAGGGCGCCCGGGTAGATCACGCCGGGCGCCAGCAGGAACGCGGCCGCCGACGCCGCCCAGGCCGCGACCCGCGCGCCGAAACCGACCGGCAGACCGACGGCCACGGTCGGCGCGTCCTCGGTGATGGCGATGGGACGGGGGGAGGTCTCGTGCACCGCCCTTCGCTATCGCAAAAGCATTGCCGTGATGACGCCGGCTCGACAGATTGCTGTAACTATATGAATGTCAGGATGTTGGGTGATTCGTCATCGCGCCGACCGGATGCCGCGCCAGGGGGCAGGAGTCCCAAAATGAAACATCGCGCACAAAAAGGTAAGCCTAAGCCACAGATTTGCAATCGCTTAGCGACGTTGTCCGGTTGTGCCGTTTGAAGACAGACGGAAAGTGCGCAATACCGCCCACAAACAGGCCTGAAACTTAAGAAGCCGGTTCGAGTGCTTCGTTATGGCGCACGGACGGCCTGGTTGGCTTGAGGCCGTACTCCTCGATCTTGCGGTAGAGGGTGCCGCGGCTGATTTCGAGGACGTCGGCCGCTTCCTTCTTGTTCCAGGACACGGCGTCCAGCACCTTGGCGATGTGGACCCGCTCGGCCTCGCGGAGCGAGGGCAGCCGGTCGCGGGTCGGCTCGGGCGCGACCCGGGCGGCGTGGAGGAAGTCGATGTCGGTCGCCCGGATGGTCCGTCCCGGGGACGACAGCGCCGCCCGCGACACGGTGCTCTCCAGCTCGCGGATGTTGCCGGGCCACGGGTAGGCGAGGAGCTGGTCGAGCGCCTCGCGGGCGAAGACCTTGCTGTCGACCGGCAGGCCGTTGGCGGCGCAGTACCGCGCCAGGAACCGCTGGGCGAGCACCGGGATGTCCACCGGCCGCTCCCTGAGCGACGGCAGGCGGATCGAGAAGGCGTTGACCCGGTAGTAGAGATCCTCGCGGAACCGGCTCTCCCGCACGAACTGCTCGAGCGGCCGGTTGGTCGCCGAGATCAGCCGGAAGTCCACCTCGATCGCGCGGCTGCCGCCGAGCCGCTCGAAGCGGCGCTCCTCGAGCACGCGCAGCAGCTTGGCCTGCGCGACGATCGACATGTCGCCGATCTCGTCGAGCAACAGCGTGCCGTGGTTGGCCAGCTCGAGCCGGCCCGGCTTCCGGTCGTGCGCCCCCGTGTAAGCGCCCTTCTCGTGGCCGAAGATCTCGGACTCGAACAGCGTGTCGGGGAGGGCCGCGCAGTTGACCGCCTGGAACCTTCCGTCGCCCCGGCGGCTCAGCTCGTGGATCATCCGGGCCACGACTTCCTTGCCCGACCCGGTCGGCCCGAGGATCAGCACCGAGATGTCGGACTTGGCGGCCGTCCGGATCCACTCGAAGACGATCAGCATCTTCTCGTCGCGGCCGATCATCTCGCGGAACCGCTGCACCGAGGGGGACTGGTCCTCGGTGCTCACCGTGGCGCGCCGCTCCAGGAAGTCGTCGAGCAGGCCGGCCAGGACCTCGGCGTCCGGCTTGGTGGCCGCGTATTTCGCCGGCGTGCCGGGCAGGCGCCGGGCGACGCCGAACGCCGCCAGCTCGGCCACGCAGTTGTCCACGTCGAGCCGCATCCGCCCGAACACGCTCATGAGGGTATCGACGTCGAACCCCTCGCCCGGCCGCGAGCACAGGTACCGGAGGATCCCGGCGCGCAGGGGCGACTGCACGAGCGTGCGGAAGCGCGCCGGCAGATCGGATCCGCCTGCCGCGGGACGCGGAAGTGGCTCGCCGGCCGGCCGCGATGGGTACGTCAACTGGTCGCTCACGTCGAACCTGCGCTGCCGGATCAGCCCGGCTTTCTGTCTATCGGTTCTGCCGCCGGCTCGCGACAGCCCCGGCCCGACGGCCGCCGAACCTTCGAGCCGGCGGCTGCGTCTAAGCCGAACAGGGAGGACATGGCGTGACAACCGATGCGCTTCGCTGGGCAAGGGCTCTCGTCGTCGTCGCGCTGGCCGCCGTGGCCGGGTCGGCCTGCGACATCACGGTGGGCGCCGGGCCCTACACGATGCACGAGGAGAAGCGGTTCCAGGTGACCGGCACGCCCGACCTGTCACTGGCGACGTTCGACGGGTCGGTGGAGGTGCGGTCCTGGGACCGGTCCGACGTGCTCGTCGAGATCGAGAAGCGCGCGTCGGACCAGGCGCAGGCCGAGGCGATCAAGGTCACCGCAGAGCAGGCGGGCGGCACGATTTCGGTCGACGTCCGGCGCCCGGACGGGGCGCAGCGGACCTTCGGCTTCAGCGTCTCGCCCTCGGCCCGCATCGTGGCCTCGGTCCCGTCGCGCTGCAACCTGCTCGTGCGCAGCGGCGACGGGTCGATCCGGATCGAGCGCGTCGAGGGCCGGATCGAGCTGCACAGCCGCGACGGGAGCCTTCGCGGCATCGACCTGTCGGGATCGGTGGTCGCGCGCACGGGCGACGGGTCGATGCGGTTCGACAACATGACGGGCGCGATCGACGCGCAGAGCGGCGACGGCGGGGCCCGGCTGTCGGGCCGCCTGACGGCGGTGAAGCTCCGCACCGGCGACGGGTCGGTGGCAGTGCGCGCCGAGGACGGGAGCGCGATGGCCGAGGACTGGGAAATCCGCACCGGTGACGGCGGCCTGAGGGTCGAGCTGCCCGAGTCGTTCAAGGCGAACCTCGACGCGAGCACCGGCGACGGCCGCGTCCGGCTCCTCGGGTTCGGCGGGCCCGAGCAAGCGTCCGACCGGGCCGACCGCGGCAGCCTCGAACGGCAGCTCGGCGGCGGCGGCAGGCGCCTGCGCCTGCGCAGCGACAGCGGAACGATCACGGTCAAGACGCTCTGAGGAATCGTGGGATGGCGCGAAATAAGTACGAAGTACGAAGTACGAAGTACGAAGTACGAAGTACGAAGTGCGAAGTGCGAAGTGCCGGAACGCGGGCCGCGTGAGACACCTCGATAGTTCCTGCTTCCTACTTCCTACTTCCTACTTCCTACTTCGTACTTCGTACTTCCCACGATTCCTCAGATGTCCCTCGTTCCCCTCGGTGACGGCGCCCGGTAGTCGGTCGGGTCCTCGATGCCCGCCTCGGCGAAGCCGTCCCTCCGCTCGCGGCACTTGCTGCACAGCCCGCAGTGCCGCCCCCCCGAGGGGTTCATGCACGACAGCGTCAGCTCGAACCTGACGCCGAGCGAGGCGCCGAGCCGGATCACGTCCTCTTTGTGCAGCCCGACGAGCGGCGTCTCGATGGCCAGCGGGCGACCGAGGCCGAGCGAGAGGGTCCTGGCCATCGAGGCGAAGAACTCGGGCGTCGCGTCGGGAAACGGGTTGCCCGCCAGCGGGCCGATGGCCAGCCGGCCGATCCCCTTCAGCCCGCACAGCACGCCGGCCTTCGAGAGCAGGAGGATGTTCCGCCCCGGCAGGTAGACGTCCTCGTCCGGCGTGTCGTAGGCGGGCGGCTCGCCCCGGCGCGACCAGTGCGTGGCGGGATAGAGGTCGGACGCGTCCACCGCGATTCGTTCGAGCGGGAGCACGTTGCGCGCGAACGCGGCCGAGGCCAGCAGGCGCGACAGCAGCCCCACCTCCTCGGCTTCCCACGCGAGGCCCGCGCTCACGTACACCGGCTGCACGACACCCGCCTGCGCGGCCGAGGCCGTCAGCACCGCGCTGTCGAGCCCGCCCGAGAGCAGCACCGCCACGTCGGCCATGTGACCCTCCCCTCGGCGCGGGGCGCCGGGGCGTCCCCGCGTTGCTCCTACTGTACAATCGCAGCATGTACTCCGTCACCAAGCGCATCGACTTCTGCTACGGCCATCGCCTGCTCGATTACGGCGGGGTCTGCAAGCACCCGCACGGCCACAACGCCGTGGCCGAGATCGAGGTCCGGACCTCCGCGCTCGACACGCGCAACATGGTGTGCGACTTCGGCGACATCAAGCGCGTGCTGAAGGGGTGGGTGGACAGCGAGTTCGACCACAAGATGATCCTGCGCCGGGACGACCCGCTGGTGGCGCCGCTCCAGGCGCTCGGCGAGCCGGTCTACCTGGTGGACTCCAACCCGACCGTCGAGCTCGTCGCCCGCCTCATCTTCACCCACGCGCGGGAGCAGGGGTTCCACGTCGTCAAGGTGCGCGTCTGGGAAACCCCTTCGTCGTTCGCCACCTACACGGGCGAGTAGCCGGCCGTGAACATGGCGCCGCCGGGTGCCCGCCCGTCTCTCGTCGTCTTCGATCTCGACGGGACGCTGATCGATTCGATCGGCGACCTGGCCGTGGCCGTCAACCGCCTCGTCGGGGAGCGCGGCGGACGCCGGCTGGAGGTCGGAGAGGTGTCGGCGATGGTGGGCGAAGGGGCGAGCCTCCTCGTGGCGCGGGCGCTCGCGGCGTCGGGCGCGCGTGCGGACGCGGGCGAGGTCCTGCCCCGCTTCCTCGAGATCTACGACAGCCTGCTGCCGGGCAAGACCGGGCCCTATCCCGGCGTGCTCGCGATGCTGCGGGCCCTCGAGCCCGAGGCGCCGCTGGCGGTGCTGACGAACAAGCCGACCGGCTCGGCGAGGAAGATCCTCTCGGCCCTCGGAGTCGAGCGGAGCTTCCGCGCGATCCTCGGGGGAGACGGCCCCTTCGAACGGAAGCCGAGCCCCGAGGGGCTGCTCCACCTGGCGTCGGACGCCGGGGTCGAGCCGTCCCGCGCGCTGATGGTCGGCGATTCGACCATCGACCTGCTGACCGCGCAGCGTGCGGGAGCCCGCGTCTGCCTCGTGCGCTACGGGTTCGGCTTCGCCGGCCTCGACCGGTCGAGGCTGCGCGGCGACGAGGCGTTCGCCGACCGCCCGGCCGACGTCGTGGCGCTCGTTCGCGGGGACGCGCATGCAGATTGAACGCGGCGGGTGGTCGGGCGACGGCGACTTCACCATCCGGCTGCTCGAGCAGCTCGAGCGCGTGCCGGAGATCGCCTACCTCCGCGTCGAGGACGCGCCGGCGAGCCGGTCGGGCCCAGGCTACATGCTGCTGTCGACCGAAATCTACGTGGCCTTCGCCGCGGAGCCCCGCCCGGCCTGGTCGCGCTGGCTCGGCCGGCTGACCGGCCGAGGGCCGGCGCCGCCCCTGCTGACGCTCGCCGGCCTCCAGTCGCGCCTGGCCGCCGTCGAGTCGGTCGGCCCCGCCGACTACGCCGACTCGGCCATGCTCCAGTACCTCCGGACCGAGCGGATCGTCCCGCCCTACCAGACCCGCGGCTACAAGCTCGTCGAACTGGTTCGCCTCTACGAAGTTAAAGAGTTGCCCGCCTCCGGCCGACATTGAGTCTGGGAGGCGCGCCTGACGGCGCATCAGCCTCTCGTGGCGCAAGGAGAGCCACCCCTGTGGTCGACTCGTTGTTGACCGCCATCGTCCGGGCCGACGGCGACGCGCTGGTCATGCACGTCGGCGAGAAGCCCTACGTCGTCGCCCCATCGGGGCCCGTGGAGCTGTCTTCGCGGCCGCTCACGCTGGAGGCCGTTGCCGGCATGCTGGGACAGCTGCTGCCGGCCGACGCGCGCCGGGCCCTCGACGAACTGGGCGCGACCGAACACGACCTGGATCCCTCGCCGGTCGCCGGGGACGAACGGTTCACGGTGGTTGCCGCCCGGGGCGGCAACGACATCTGGATCGAAATCCGCCGGCACCGCGACGCGTTCCGCGAGGGTCAGGGAGCCGCCGAGCCCGTTGTGCCCGCGGCCGCGCCCGAGTCGCCGACCGCGCTCGAAGGGCTGGCGCTGGTGGCGGAACCGGTCGAGCGGCGGGCCGCG
>JAJXZZ010000113.1 GCA_021779795.1 Acidobacteriota bacterium
AAGACCGACGCGGGCCTCGTCGCCGGCGTCACGGACGCCGACGGCGTCATTCGCATCTTCAAGGGCATCCCCTACGCCGCGCCGCCGGTCGGCAGCCTTCGCTGGCGCCCGCCCCAGCCGGTCGCTCCCTGGACGGGCGTGCGGCAGGCCACCCGGTTCGGCCCCGTCTGCCCGCAGATCGAGCGCTCGCTGCCGTCGGCGGGCCGGCTCGGCCCGATGAGCGAGGACTGCCTGACGCTGAACGTCTGGGCCCCCGCCCGCCCGCCGGCCAGGGGGGCGCCGGTGATCGTGTGGATTCACGGCGGGGCCTTCACGGAGGGCGCCGGGTCGCTGCCGGTGTACGACGGCTCGGCGCTGGCGCGGCGCGGGGCCGTCGTCGTGACGCTGAACTACCGGCTCGGCGCCCTCGGGTTCCTCGCCCATCCGCTGCTCAGCAAGGAATCGAGCCACGGCGTCTCGGGCAACTACGGCCTGCTCGATCAGCTGGCGGCGCTGCGCTGGGTGCAGGCGAACATCAAGGCGTTCGGCGGCCGTCCCGACCGCGTGGCGGTGGCGGGCGAGTCGGCCGGCGCCGTCAGCATCGGGTGCCTGCTCGTGTCACCGGAGGCGCGGGGCCTGTTCCACGCGGCGATCCTCGAGAGCGGCACGCCGTACGGCGTCACGAGATACCTGCACGACGCGCCGGCGGGCCAGGAGTCGATGGACCAGGTGGGCGAGCTGGTGGCGCGCCGGCTCGGCTGCGACCGTGCCGACGACGTCGTGGCCGCGCTGAGGGCGAAGAGCGTGGACGAGATCCTGAACGCGGCCCACCCGGCGTCGCCGTTCTTCGGCGACGGGATCCGCTTCTCGCCGGTGATCGACCGCTGGCTCATTCCCGACCGCCCCGCGACGCTGCTCGCCTCGCGCCGGCAGCTGAAGGTGCCGGTCATCGTGGGGGCGAACCTCGACGAGGGCACGATCTTCGTGGCCGGGCTGCGGGACTTCGACGTGGACGCCTACCGGCGCTTCATCCGGACGACGTTTCGCGACCGGGCCGACGAGGTGCTGGCGCGGTTCCCGGTGGCGCAGGACGCCGACGTGAAGCCGGCGCTCGCGCGCGTGGTGGGCTACTCGGCCTTCGTCGCGCCCGCCCGGCGCCTGGCGCGGGCCATGTCCGCCCTCGGCGCGCGCACGTACCTCTATTTCTTCACGCGCGTGAGGCCCAGCCCCTGGGCCGCGCGCCTCGGGGCGTTCCACGGCTCCGAGGTCCCGTTCGTCTTCGGCACGCTGACGCGCATGTCCCGGGACGCGCCGCCCCTGGGGGACTCCGACCGGGCGCTGTCGGAGGCGATGATGGGCTACTGGAGCCGCTTTGCGGCCAGCGACAACCCGGACGCGCAGGGGGCGGTGCCCTGGCCCCGCTACCGCGCGCGCACCGACGAGTGGCTGGAACTCGGCGACGAGATCCAGGCGCGCCCGGGCGTGGCCCGCGAACTGTGCGACTTCTTCGACCGCGTGGCCGCCGAGCGTCCGGCCGGCGCGCCGGCACGGTCACGGTAGGACAGCGATGCCCGCGTTCCTGTTGCTGCTCGGCCTCGTCGCCTTCCAGGCGCAGCCGCCGCGCCCGGCGCTCTTCACCACGCCGCTCCCGGCTGCCGAGATGAAGGGCAAGCAGGCGGTCATGGAGACGACGGCCGGGACGATCGTCGTCGAGCTGCTGCCCGACGCCGCGCCCAACCACGTCGGCTACTTCATCAAGCTCGCCCGCGAGGGGGCGTACGACGGCACGACGTTCCACCGCATGGTGCGCGGCGGCATCATCCAGGGGGGCGACCCGCTGTCGAAGGATCCGTCGAAGCGGGCGCTGTACGGGACGGGCGGGCTGGGCGTGCTCGGCGCGGAGATCTCCGCCGAGAAGCACACGCGCGGCGCCGTCTCGAGCGTGATCCTGCCGGGCCGGCCCGACAGCGGCGGGGCGCAGTTCTTCATCTGCGTGGTCGACCAGCCGGCGCTCGACGGGCGCTACACGGTCTTCGGCCGCGTCGTCGAGGGCATGAAGGTGGCGGAGAAGATCTCGATGACGCCGGTCGACGAGAACGGGAAGGCCGCCGAGCGGGTCGAGATCCGGTCGGTGACCATCCGGGACGAGCCGGCCGAGGGGCCCGAGCCGTTCTCGCAGGAGAGCCCGGCCGAGCTGGCCGCCTACCGCGTCACGCTCGAGACGACGCTGGGGCCGATCACCCTCGAGATGCGCCCGGACAAGGCGCCCGAGCACGTCCGCCACTTCCTCCGCCTCGCCGCGGCCGGCGTGTACGACGGGACGGCGTTCCACCGGGTCGTGCGCGGGTTCGTCGTGCAGGGCGGGTCGATGAGCGATCGGCGCGAGGCGCTCGACGAGCGGCAGCAGCGCCTGGTGCGGACGCTCGCGCCCGAGTTCAACGACCTGCCGCACGTGAAGGGAACGCTGTCGATGGCCCACGGCGACGACCCGGCGAGCGCGTCCACGTCGTTCTTCATCTGCACCGCGCCGGCGCCGAGCCTCGACGGGCACTACACCGCGTTCGGCCGCGTCGTGGACGGCATGGCCGCGCTCGAGGCGATCGAGGCGGTGCCGGTGGACGGCGAGAAGCCGGTGACGAGGGTCGAAGTGATCCGCGCCCGCGTCACGAGGGTCGGGCCATGAGGAGGGCAGGGAGCCGGCCGTCGGCGCTCGCGCTCGCGGCGGCGGCCGGGCTCGCCGCGCTCGCCGCGGGCGGGTGCGTGGCGCGGCTGATGGTGCGCTCGTCGCTGGCGCCGGTCGAGTTCGACCGGCTCATGATCTTCTACGGCCATCCGCTCGACCTGCACCTCGCCCGGCCGGTGCAGCTGCAGCCGGGCACGCCGCTGCTGTTCTACGCGACCGGCGACGGGGGCTGGCACGGCAAGGACGTGGACACCTACCGCCGGCTGATCCGCTGGGGCTACCCCGTGGCGGGGTTCAGCGCGCCGAGCTACCTGAGCCACCTCGGGTTCGTCTCGGGCACCACGACGCCGGCGCGCCTGGCGCGCGACTACCGCGAGATGATCGAGTTCGCCAAGCAGACGCTCAGCCTGCCGGCCGACACGCGCACGATCCTCGTCGGCGTCTCGCGCGGCGCCGGCCTGGCCGTGGTCGCGGCCGGGCGTCCCGAGCTGAACGTCCAGCTGGCCGGCGTCCTGGCCGTGGCGCTGACCAAGGAAGAGGAGTACGTCCGCCACTACAAGGTCGTGCCGGGCACGTCCCCGAGCGACATGCCCACGCGGGAGCTGGTCGAGTTCAAGACCTACGAGTACCTCTACCAGCTGAAGGACCTGCCGCTGGTCGTGATCCAGTCCACCAACGACTGGTACCTGCCGGCGTCGGCGGCGAGGACGCTGTTCGGCCCCGACACCGCGATGCGGCGGTTGGTGTCGATCAAGGCTCGCGACCACAGTTTCAACGGGGCGCGCAAGGAGCTGTACGCGCAGATGGCCGACGCGCTGGCCTGGATGGCGCGGATGCCACCGACCCAGCCGGCCCCGCCAAAGTGAGTGCCCGGAGTCATCCGATGATGTCATCCCGACTCGTCCGCCCGTTCCGTCTTCTCGCGCTGGCCGCGCTGCTGGCCTTCGCCGGCAGCGGCCCGGCGCGCGCCGCCGATCAGAACCTCGCCTTCAGCCTGCGCGGCCAGACGCTGACGATCCCGGTCTACCGGGCGGCGCTCGAGAAGCCGCTCGGCACGATCTTCATGGGCAGCGGCGACGTGGGCTGGGTCGGCCTGGCCGTGGACATGTCGCAGTTCCTCTCCGCGAAGGGCTACACGGTCGTCGGCATCAACGTCAGGCAGTACCTCTCGGCGTTCACGTCGGGCCAGTCGACGCTGACGACCAGGGAGCCGCCGGTCGATTACCAGGCGCTGTACGAGTTCCTGAAGGCGCGCCATCTCGTCACCCCGCCGGTCTACCTGGCCGGCGTGTCGGAGGGGGCGGCGCTGGCCGTGCTGGCCGGCGCGAGGCCGGAGAACAGGTCCTGGGTCAGCGGCGTGCTGACGATGGGGCTGCCGCCGACGGCGGAGCTGGGCTGGCGGTGGCGGGACTTCACGAGCTGGATCACCAAGAAGGACTCGAACGAGCCGATGTTCGAGCCGAAGTACTTCGTGCCGGACGTCTCGCCGCTGCCGCTGTGCATGATCCAGTCGACCAAGGACGAGTACGTGTCCCCGGCCGACTACGAGACGTTCGAGCGCCTGGCGCGCGAGCCGAAGAAGCAGGTGCTCATCAACGCCAGCAACCATCGGTTCACCGACCGCCGGGACGAGCTGCAGGAGCAGATCCTGAACGGCCTCGCCTGGATGCGCGAGCACGAGCCGGCGAAGTGAAGTGACCGGCGGGCCTCAGTCCCCGGCAATCCCGTCGAACAGCGGCATCGGGGCGGCGCGGCGGGGCCGGCTCTCGCCCGGCACGTCGCACAAGTTGTGCACCGAGACGCCGAGCAGCCGCACCGGCCTTCGGCCCGCCTCCGTCCGCCCCAGCAGCGCCTCCGCCCGGCGCGCGATCTCGCCGCGGTCGCGCGTCGCGGGCAGGCACGAGTGGCTGCGCGTGATGGTGGTGAAGTCCGAGTAGCGCACCTTCAGCGTGACCGTCCGCGCGTACAGGGCGTGCCCGTCCAGCCAGGCTGCGGCCTCGGCGGCCATCTGCCCGACCTCTTCGCCGATCCGCTCGAGATCGACCAGGTCGCGGGCGAACGTGTTCTCGGTGCCGGACGACTTCGGCGGCCGGTGCGGCTCGACCGGGCGGTCGTCGATGCCGTGGGCGAGCTGCAGCAGCCAGCCGGCCGCGCTGCCCACTGCCGCCTCGAGCGCCGCGCGGTCCACCTCCCGCATCTGGACCGCCCGCTCGATGCCGGCCGCGCGCAGGCGGCGCGCGGTGACCGGGCCGACGCCCCAGAGGGCATCCACCGGCAGCTGCTGGAGGAAGGCCTCGACGCGCTCGGGCGCGACGACCGTCAGGCCGTCGGGCTTCTTCCAGCCCGAGGCGATCTTGGCCAGGAACTTGTTGGGGGCGACGCCGGCCGAGGCGCTGAGGCCGGTGGCCTCGCGGATGGCTGCCTTGACCCGGCAGGCGACCGCCATCCCGAGCGTCTCGCCCCAGGCGTTCTCGGTCACGTCGAGGTAGGCCTCGTCGAGCGACAGCGGCTCGACCAGGGGAGTGACCGACCGGAAGATCTCGAACACGGCCGCCGAGACGGCGCGGTACTTGTCGAAGTCGGGCCGGACCAGGACCAGCTGCGGGCACAGCCTGAGCGCCATCGCGCTCGACATCGCCGAGTGGACGCCGAACCGGCGGGCCTCGTAGCTGGCCGCCGCCACCACGCCGCGCTCGGCCGGCCGGCCGCCCACGGCCACGGGCCGGCCGCGCAGCGACGCGTCGTCGCGCTGCTCGATCGACGCGTAGAACGCGTCCATGTCCACGTGGACGATGCGGCGAAGGTTGGGCGAAGGCACGGGGGGATTATACGATGGCTCACGGCTCTCGGCGTCGGGTTCTCGGCGGCATCCGGTTCGAGGCTGACGGTTCATGGCCGAGGCCCATGCGGCTCGAGGCTGACGGCTCATGACCAGTCGGATGTATGGCGAATCTTCAGGGGCGGCGCCGCCGGCCGCGGCACTCCGGCACAGATGGCTGGGAAGAGGTCGGACAGCCTGTGCCACGAATACGGAACGGTGACAAATTGGATCCAGGGTGGATCCACGCATGCCAGTGACTCTTTCGATCAAATCGGTTCCCGATGACCTCGCCGACACGCTGCGCGCGCGCGCGAGGCGGAACCACCGGTCCATCCAGGGCGAGCTGATGGCGATCCTGGAAGAGGCGGTCAGCGAGCGGCCCTTCCAGGCCCGGTCGTTGCTGGCCCGGGTGAGGGCGCTCGGCGCGCGGACGCCGGACGAGGCCGCGTCGCTCGTGCGCGCGGCGCGCGACCAGCGATGACGCGCGTCGTCGTGGACGCGTCGGCGTACGTCGCGATGGCCTTCAACGAGCCGCACGGGCAGGAGATTGCGCGGCGGCTCGAAGGCGCCGCCGTCTACGCCCCGACGCTCCTGAAGTTCGAGCTGGCCAACGCCGCGTGGAAGAAGGCTCGCCGCGACCCGGCGCACCGGGCGGCCATCCTCCGCGCGCTGACGCTGGCGCTCGATCCGTGCTGGGGCATCAACTGGAGGGACGTGGACCCTGCCGATACGGTTCTCATCGCTCTTGCCACGGGGCTGACGGCGCACGATTCGGCGTACGTGGCCCTTGCGGGGCTTCTTGGCGCTGAACTCGTGACGCTCGATGAAGGGATCGCCGCCGCCTGCGCCCGCGTGAGACGGCCCTTCCGCCTTCAGCCCTCCGCCGCGCACGGCCCGGGCGGTATAATCCGGCCTCAACGGAGGTGTGGATGACCCGCCGCGCACTCTCGATCGTCGTCGTCGCGCTCGTCGCCGTGTCCGGCTGCAGCCGCCCGCCAGCCGCCGCCGGCGCCTCGTCGGCGACGGCCGCGCCCGACGCGCGGCTCGCCGGGAGTTACCGCGTCGACCGCCACGGCTGGATCTTCGTCCACCTGCAGGGGACGCCGGCGACGCTCGGCTTCCAGCACGGCTACCTGCTGGCGGCCGAGACGGCCGACCTGCTGCGCGTCTTCAAGGCCTTCACCGGCCACCAGACCGGGAAAAACTGGGCCTTCTACCGCGACGCGGCCGAGCGGATCCTCTGGCCGAGGATGGACGCCGAGTACCGGCAGGAGATCGACGGGATCGTCGCCGGCCTGGCCGCGAAGCAGGTGGCGGCGGACCGCTGGGACATCGTGGCGCTCAACGCGATCGAGGAGCTGCCCGAGTACTACGTGCCCTGGCTCGAGAAGCAGCAGGGGAAGGCACCCACGCAGAAGGCGCCCGGCAACTGCAGCGCGTTCGTCGCCACGGGCAGCTACACGACGGACGGGCGGATCGTCATCGGCCACAACGCGTGGACCAACTACGCGACCGGGTCGCGCTGGCAGATCGTCTTCGACCTCCAGCCCGAGAAGGGGTACCGCATCCTGATGGACGGCCTGCCGGGCGTGATCGCCAGCGACGACGACTTCGGCATCAACTCGGACGGGCTGATGGTGACCGAGACCACGATCACCGGGTTCGAGGGGTTCGACCCGAACGGCGTGCCCGAGTTCATGCGCGCCCGCAAGGCGCTGCAGTACGCCGGGTCGATCGACGACTACGTGCGGATCATGCTGGACGGGAACAACGGGGCGTACGCCAACGACTGGCTCGTCGGCGACAACAAGACGGGCGAGATCGCGCGCTTCGAGCTCGGGCTGAAGGAGCACTCGGTGGAGCGCACGAAGGACGGGTACTTCGTCGGCGCGAACTTCCCGGTCGGCGAGAAGCTGATCCGCACCGAGACGACGTTCGACCCGGCGAAGAAGGACAGCTCGCCCAACGCCCGCCGCGCGCGGTGGGAGCAGCTGATGGCGCAGTACCGGGGGAAGATCGACGTCGAGGCGGGCAAGCTGTTCGAGGCCGACAAGTACGACGTGATCGAGAAGAGAAACGGGCCCACCGAGCGGTCGCTCTGCGGGACGATCGACACGTCGCCGCGCGGCGTGCCGGAGTGGAACTGGCCGCCGTACTACCCGGGCGGGACCGTGCAGGCGAAGGTCACCGACGGGACGCTGGCCCGGTCGATGCAGATGTGGGCGGCGATGGGGCACCCCTGCGCGCCGGGCTTCCAGGCCGACGACTACCTGCGGGCGCACCCGGAGTTCGGCTGGGCCCGCGGCCTGCTGCGCGACATGCCGACCGAGCCGTGGACACTGTTCGCGGCAGGAGGCCGGTGACCCTTCGACTCGCTGCGCTCGCTCAGGGCAGGCCGCCGACCGCCGACCGCCGACCGCCGACAGCCGATTTGACTTCGCATCGTCAGTTCCAAGTACCTATGGTTCGCTTCATCGCCCTCGACGTGGACGGCACGCTGCTGGACAGCCAGTGGCGCGTGCCGGAGGTCAACCGCGACGCGATCCGGCGGGCGACCGACGCCGGCATCGAGGTGGCGCTCGTCACGGGGCGCCGGTTCGACTTCGCCCGGCCGGTCGTCGAGCAGATCGACGCGCCGCTCACCCTCATCGTCAGCGGCGGCGCCCTGGTGAAGCGGCGCGACGGGCAGACGCTGGCCCGCCACCTGCTGCCCGCGGACGTCGCCCGCGCCGTGGTGGAGGCGACCGGCGAGTTCCGCGACGCCACGGCGCTGGTGTTCGACCGGCCGCACGCGGCGCAGGTCGTGCACGAGCGGCTCGACGTCCGCGACGCCCACCGCCGGGCGTACTTCGAGCGCAACCGCGACTCCATCGTCGAGGCGGTGCCGCTCGAGTCGGCGCTCACGGAGGACCCCATCCAGGTGATGTTCTCGGGCTCGGTCGCGCGGATGCGCGACCTGGTGGCGGTCGTGCGGTCGCTCGACGTCTACGGCGCGGTCGCGGTGGCCGTGACCGAGTACGAGCAGCGCGACTTCACGCTGGTGGACGTCAACCGGGCCGGCTGCACCAAGGGCGCCACGCTCGCCGAGTGGGTCGCACGGCAGGGGGTCGCGCCGGGCGAGGTGATGGCGGTCGGCGACAACTTCAACGACCGCGAGATGCTCGCGTTCGCCGGCGTGCCGGTCGTGATGGGCAACGCGGTCGACGGGCTGAAGGCGTTCGGCTGGGCCGAGACGCTCGACAACGACCACGGCGGCGTCGCGGCGGCCATCGACCGGTTCGTTCTCGCCGGCGGGTGTAACCAATCGTCGCGTTCCGGAGTCGGGAGCCACAA
>JAJXZZ010000114.1 GCA_021779795.1 Acidobacteriota bacterium
CCAAGCGCGGCCACACCAACGTGGGCATCGGCTGCCTGCTGTCGTACTTCCGCGAGCGGATCGACGCCGCGCCCTACGAGATGGAGCAGCGGCTCGTGTCGGAGCTGCGGCGGCGGCGGCTCGTCGTCGGCGAATCGAGCCGGCTGGATTTCGTGCCGTATCACATCCCGGTGGGCGGCCCGATCCGCCGGACCGGCGCCGGGCGCGCGCTCGTCGTCGGCGACGCCGGCGGCTTCGTCAACGCCTACACGGCCGAGGGGATCTACTACGCGATGGTGACCGGCGACCTGGCCGCGGAAGCCATCCTCGCCGACGCGGCGTTCGACGACCCGCGCCGCGGCCTGACGGCCGGCGAACGCTACGAGGACGCGTGGCGGAAGGCGATCGGCGGCGAGCTGCGGGACTCGGTGCTCGTCCAGCGGTACCTCTTCAGCGACCCGGCGCGCATCGACGGCGTCGTCCGGAGCGCCGAGGCGTTTCGCGACGCGGCCGACCTCGTCATCGCCTACGCGTCGGGCACCGTGTCGTATGCCGAGGCCCGCCGGCGCGTCCTGCGCCGGTTCCCCCTCGTGATCTTCCGCCTCGCGGTTCCTTACCTGGTCGGGCTGGCCGTGTATCCGAGCCACGTGAGGACGACGACGTAGGCGATCGCGGCGAGGCCGATGGCCGTGAAGAGGTGGTTCGGCTCACCGCGAGCCGACCGTCGGTCCAGGAAGGGGACGAGGAGCAGCAGGAGGCCTGCCGTCAGGAAGCCGACGACGCCCAGCGTGTCGCCGGCGACGCCCAGCACGCGGCCCGGAATGTACTTCAGCGTCTGGAACATCGACACGAAGTACCACTCGGGCCGGATGCCGGCAGGGGCGGGCTTGAACGGGTCCGCCTTCACTCCCAGCTCGGTCGGGAAGAAGGCGGCGAGCCCGGCGAGGATCGCGAGCGCGGACAGCCAGCCGATGCTGTCCCGCAGCAGGTAGTTCGGGAAGAAGGGGAGAAACGGCAGCCGGGTGTTGCGGCGCTCGACGCTGCGGGGGATGCTCATGCCGTGTTCCTGGACCAGGAACAGGTGCACGGCCAGGAAGAGCGTCATCAGGGCCGGCAGCATGGCCACGTGGATGCCGTAGAACCGCGTGAGCGTGGCGCCGGTCACGTCGGGCCCGCCGCGAAGCAGCCGCATGAGGAACGGGCCGACCACGGGGACGACGCTCGGGATGTCCGTGCCCACCTTGGTCGCGAAGAAGGAGAGCGTGTTCCACGGCAGCAGGTACCCGGTGAAGCCGAACGCCAGGACGATCGCGAGCAGCACGGCGCCGGACACCCACGTGATCTCGCGCGGCGGCCGGTACGCCTTGAGGAAGAAGACGCTGAACGTGTGGACGAACAGCGCCAGGATCATCAGGTTCGCGGACCAGGAGTGGATCGACCTGACCAGCCAGCCGAAGTGCACGTGCGTCATCAGGAACTGCACCGACTCGTAGGCGTGGTCCGCGCTCGGGCGGTAGTAGAGCAGCAGCAGGATGCCGGTGGCCACCTGGACGGCGAAGAGGAACAGCGTCATCCCGCCGATGTAGTACCAGAAGGTGTGGCGGTGGAGGGGGATCTCCTTCTCCTTCGCGAGCCGCTCGATGTCGTCGAAGCCGAGCCTGGTGCCGGCCCAGGCACGGAGGCGCGCGCGTCTGGCCGATGGCGTCGGGCTGGTCATGTGGTCTTGCTCACGACGATCTGGTTGCCCAGGACGTTGACCGCGTACGGTGTCAGCGGCCGCGGCGGCGGGCCGGACACGTTCACGCCGTTCAGGTTGTAGTGGCCGTTGTGGCAGGCGCACCAGATCTGCATCAGGTCCGGACGGTACTGTACGGTGCAGCCGAGGTGGGTGCACACCGCCGAGAAGGCGCGCAGCTGGCCGTCCGGGGTCCTGATCAGGATGCCCGGCTCGCTGCCGAACCTGAAGATCTGCCCCGAGTTCGGCTTCACGCTCGCGGGGTTCACCGGGAGGGTGACGGTTTCGGCCGTCGATTCCTGGACGGGGGGCGGAACCAGGTAGCGCGCGATCGGGTAGGCGATCGCGACGAGCAGGGCTCCCGCGCTGGTTCCCAGGAACCAGTCCAGGACCCGGCGCCGGCTCGGTGCCGGCCGCGTGGTGCCGGTGCCGGACACGTCCGTCATGACTGGCCCCCGATCGAGTGCCACTTCGGACCCCCGCCCGGACGCCGCTCGATTTGCCGGATCTTCAGGACGAGCCCCAGGATCACGAGCAGGACGAGGGCGAGCGAGACGGCGAGGCCGTTGCGCCGGACGCGCAGCTCCCGGAACGCCATCACGCCCTGCTCGTACGCCTGGTGGGAGACGGCGAGGCCCTGCTCGACCGGCGTCCGGACCTTCGCGGCGTCGAAGGTGTGGATGTCGAGCCGCGCGGTGACCAGGTCGTCGGTCGCGCCCTTCAGATCGAACAGCGGCTGGCCCACCTCCATGCCGGATCGTTCGGCCCGCTGCAGGATCGCGAGCGCCCGCTCGCGGGAGGCGCGCAGGCGGTCGATGAGCGTCCGCATCGTCGCGGCGGCCCGGCCGCCGCGGTCCGACGGGGAGTGGCAGTTCGCGCACACCGCGGGCGCGGAGGCGCCCAGCATCCGGTCGGAGGCGGCGTGGATCTCGTGGTTCTGGTGACAGGTGGGACAGCCGGGCAGGCCGATCGCCAGGAAGGCGGCCGCGTGCGGGCTGTGCTCGAAGTTGTCGGCCTGCATGGCGTGGCACTGCCCGCACACGTTCGCGACGCTCTTCACCCCGGGCGGCACGGCGCCGTGGTTCCCGTGGCAGCTGTTGCACGTCGGCGCCGACAGGTCGCCCACCTTGCTCAGCGTCGTCCAGTGGATGCTGGCCTTGTACTGGCTGTACTGATTCGTCGGGATGCCGTACTCCGCCATGTACCGGGCATCCGCGTGACAGCGGGCGCACGTGTCGGCGACGTGCAGCGGGTAGACGGTGGATTGCGTGTCGGAGGGCGGCAGGATCGAGTGGGCGGTATGGCAGCTCGAGCAGACCGCCACCTTCTGGTCGTTCGTCGCGAAGAGCCGCTGGCCGTGCACCGACGTCCGGTACTCGGCCACCTGGTCGATGCGCAACTGCGGGTTGTAGCGCCTCATGAAGTCGGCGTTCGAGTGGCACCGGCCGCAGAGCGCGGGAACGTCGCGGTGAGCGGGGACGCCGATGAAGCCCTTCGACCTGCTCATGGCGCCCATGGTCGCGTCGTGCGGGTCGCCGCCGTGGCAGTCCGCGCAGGTGAACCCCTTCGCGTGGTGCACGTCGCGCGCGAAGTCGCGCGCGGGTGCCGCCAGCCGATCGACGCCGGTCTGCAGGTGGCAATCGACGCACGTGCTGGCAGGCGGGGATTGCGCCGAGAGGGAGGGGGCCGCGAGGAGGACGGCCAGGCAGGCGAACGGCGCGGCGAGCGAAGTCCCTCGCGCCCCTCGCGCGGAGTCCCGCGGGCCGAAACGGTTCCGACCGGTCTTCATGTCGGATCGCCCCCCCGGAGAGGCATTCTACGCCAATTCCAGACAGTCTCAACCATTTCCTTGGCGCTTGCCGCCGCCGGCCCCCGCTCGCTACACTCGTCCCACCATGAGACAGGCCACCGCGATCGTCGGACTGCTCCTCGCGTCGGCGTTGATCCTCCCCGCATCCGCGCAGATGCCCAAGAGCGGCGACGACCGCTCCGACGCGCGCTCGATGGTGATCACGCGCGGCGGGATCGTGGCGAGCGACCAGGTGCTCGCCTCGCAGGCGGCCGCCGAAATCCTCGCGCGCGGCGGGTCGGCCGCCGACGCCGCCATCGCCGCCAACGCGGCCATGGGCGTGCTCGAGCCGATGATGAACGGGATCGGCGGCGACCTGTTCGCCATCGAGTACGACGCGAAGACGGGCCGGCTCTCCGGCCTCAACTCGAGCGGGTGGGCGCCGGCGAAGATGACGCCGGCGCTGTTCAAGGAGAAGGGCCTCACGAGCATTCCGCAGCGCGGCATCGACTCGGTCACCGTGCCGGGAGCGGTGGCCGGCTGGGCGGCCCTGCACGCCAGGTTCGGCCGGCTGCCGTGGAAGGAGCTGTTCCGCCCGGCCATCTACTACGCGGAGCACGGCTTTCCCGTCACCCAGTTCGTCGCCGCCTGGTGGCAGGACAACGCGAAGGTGCTCGAGCAGTACCATGCGACGCTCTATCTGCCCGGCGGGAAGACGCCCGCGGTCGGCCAGATCTTCCGCAACCCCGAACTCGCGCGGACGCTCCAGCTCATCGCGGACCAGGGGCCGGACGCGTTCTACAAGGGGGCGATCGCCAAGGGGATCCTCGAGACGTCCGGCAAGGCCGGCGGCGTGATGACGGCGTCCGACCTGGCCGACTTCCAGCCGGAGTGGGTCGATCCCATCTCCACGACCTACCACGGCTGGTCGGTCTACGAGCTGCCGCCGAACGGTCAGGGGATGGCCGCGCTCGAAATGCTCAACATCATGGAGCGGTTCCCGCTGGCCGCGGACGGCTTCGACAGCGCGCGGGCCTTCCACGTCAAGATGGCCGCGCAGCAGCTCGCCTACGCCGACCTGAACAAGTACCTCGGCGATCCGCGCTTCGCGCAGGTGCCCGTCAAGGGCATCCTCTCGAAGGAGTACGCGGCGGAGCGGGCGCGGGCGATCGACCCGGACAAGGCGACCTGCTCGGTCGGCCCCGGCAACCCGCTGCCTTTCGGCGGCGAAACCACCTACCTGACCGCCATCGATCGCGACGGCAACATCGTGTCGCTCATCCAGAGCCTCTACAACGAATTCGGCTCGGCCGTGGTCGTTGACGGGCTCGGCTTCCCGCTCCAGGACCGCGGCGCGCTCTTCTCGCTCGACCCCTCGAGCCCGAACGTGGTCGCGCCGCGCAAGCGCCCGTTCCACACGATCATCCCGGGCTTCATGCAGAAGGGCCCCCTGCACGTCGGCTTCGGCATCATGGGCGGGGCCAACCAGCCGCAGGCGCACGCCCAGTTCGTCTCCGACGTGGTCGATCACGGCATGGACCTGCAGGGGGCGCTCGAGGCGCCCCGCTTCCGCAACGTCGGGAGCGCGGGCTGCAGCTACTACATGGAGAACCGGGTCCCGGAGGCCGTCCGCGGCGCGCTCGCGAAGATGGGCTACACGATCCGCCTTCGCGGAGCCTTCTCGAGCGTCGTCGGCGGCGGCCACGCGGTGATGTACGACGCGGCGACGGGGATGAAGTACGGCGCCTCGTCGCCGCGCAAGGACGGCGCGGCGATCCCTGAGCCGGAGCCGATCTTCAAGTGAGCCCGGCGCCCGGCGCGTCCCCGCGTCCCCGCGCGGCGGGCCCGTGGCGCGGCCGTCACAGCGTCCGCTTGAACAGCAGGGTCGCCGCCGTCATCGTCGCCACCGAGAACGCCGCGAGGAACAGGAGGTCGAAGCCGATCGCCCCGAGCCCGGTGTTCTTGAGCAGCAGGGTCTTGAACGCGTCGACCGCGTAGGTGAAGGGATCGACCACGGCGATGGCCCGCATCCATCCCGGGAACCCCTGCTGCGGATAGACGGCACCGCTCGGGAAGAACAGCAGCGTGTTGAGCACGCCGAAGCTCGCGCGCGGCACGAGCGGGTCGGTCACGCGCACCATCAGCAGGAACATCATGCTGATGAACGCGAACGCGGTCAGCACGATCACGAGCAGGAGCCGGAGCAGCCGCATCGGCGCGAACGGGTCGGGGATGCCGGCCACCAGCGACCCGACCGTCATCAGCACCACGCCCGCGATGACGGCCTTGATCGTGCCCGACAGGTTGAACCCGGCGATCAGCTCGAACTTGGTGATCGGCGTCACCAGGTAGCCCTCGTGCAGCCCGCGCGCCTTGTCGTCGATGTAGATGATCCCGCCGCCGATCATCACCATCACGAAGATCGACATGACGATCGAGCCGGCCAGCAGGTACTGGATGTAGGGCACGTACGGGTACATCTCCACGACGTCGAGGACCGCCCGGTTCG
Organism: Acidobacteriota bacterium; assembly: GCA_021779795.1. Classification (GTDB taxonomy): domain Bacteria; phylum Acidobacteriota; class Vicinamibacteria; order Vicinamibacterales; family Fen-181; genus FEN-299. Next base: position 6,013 of record JAJXZZ010000114.1, read on the forward strand.
AGAGGCGGACGGAGGTCGGGGGCGGCGCGTTGTACGCGCCCACGAGGCCCGCGAGCGCCGCCGAGAGCGTGGACGAGGCGAAGCGGTCGGTGTTGTCCTCGACGAGCGCCACCCGTGGATCGTCGTTCGCCAGCAGGCGCCGCGAGAAGTCGGGCGGGATCGTGAGCACCCCGTCCAGGCGGCCGTTCCGCAGGTCGGCCAGCGCGCGGCCCTGGTCCGCGTAGTCGATCGTCTCGAAGGTCCTGGCGTTGGCCGCGATCGCGTTGCACATCGCGCGGATCTTCACGGCCGGCACGGCACCGTCCTGGTCCACGACGCCCAGCCGGAGGTCCTTGAGGTTGCCTCCGAACGCGTAGCCGAGCACGAGGAGCTGCACGACGGGGAAGACCATGGAGACGACGATGAGGGTCGGGCTGCGCCGGAACCGGCGGAGCTCGCGCTCGACGATGGCCCAGGTGCGGTGCATGGTTACCTCGGCAGTGGCGCCCAACGGGCGTCTTGCAGCTCGTCGCGCAGCGCCCGCCCGGTGTAGTGCATGAACACGTCGTCGAGCGTGGTGCTCTGGACCGACAGCGACTGGATGCCGACGCCGCGCCCGGCCGCGGTGTCCAGCAGGGCGCGCGTGGTGGCGGGTCCGTCGCCGGAGGCGATGCGGTAGACGTGATCGTGGCCGCTGACGCCCTCGACGTCGGGCAGGCGCGCGAGCGCCTCCTCCCAGTCCGGCGGCGCGCCCGCGAAACTGACCTCGAGGATGTTCTTCCCGGGGATCGACGCCTTCAGCTTCATCGGCGACGCGAGCGCCTTCAGCTCGCCGTGATCGACGATCGCGATGCGGTCGCAGAGCCGGTCGGCCTCGTCCATGTAGTGCGTCGTCAGCAGCACCGTCAGGTCGCGCTGCGCCTTGATCCGCCGGAGCATCTCCCACACCGCGACGCGCGAGACCGGGTCGAGCCCCGTCGTCGGCTCGTCGAGGAAGAAGATGCGCGGCTCGTGCACCAGCCCGCGGGCGATCTCGACCCTCCGGCGCATGCCGCCCGACAGGTTCTTCACCGGCCTGTCCGCCCAGTCGCCGAGTTCGACGGCCTCGAGCAGCTCGCGGATGACCGCCGACCGCCGCTCCCGCGGGACGCCGTAGAGCTTGGCGTAGATGACGAGGTTCTCCTCGACGGTCAGCTCGAGGTCGCTCGTCATCGCCTGCGGGATGACGCCGATCGAGTGGCGGACCTCGTCGGGTTCGGCGAGGATGTCGAAGCCGTTGACGACCGCGGTCCCGAGCGTCGGCGGCACCAGCGTCGTCAACATCCGGATGAGGGTGGACTTGCCGGCGCCGTTCGGCCCGAGCAGCCCGAAGATCTCCCCCTGCTCCACGTCGAAGGCAATCCCCTTGACGGCGGTGAAGTCGCCGAAGCGCTTGACGATGTCCCGGACGCTGATCGCGGCGGCCATCAGCGCACCCGCAGCTGGACGTACGCCGTCATCCCGACGGCGAGGCGCCGGTCGCGGTTGTCCACGCGGAGCCGGATCTCGAACGTCTTGATGTCGCGCTTGATGCGGCTGACGTCGCGCTGCGTCGCGTACGACGCCTCGACGCCGCGGTAGAACACCGTGCCGGTCCGCTGCTCCCCGCCCGGCAGCGTCACGGTGAGCCTGTCGCCGATCCGGATCCGGTCGATGTAGGTCTCGGGGATGTCCGCCCGGACCCAGAGATCGTCGGGGTTGACGAGGGTGACGACGGCCTGGCCGGGGTTGACCACCTCGCCGGCGCGCGCCGAGATGACGTCCACGATCCCGCCGATGGGCGCGTGCAGCTCGGTGTAGCCCAGGCGGATGTCGGCCTTCTGCTGCTGCGCCTTCGCCGCCGCCAGCTGCTGCTGGCTCGCCCGGAGCTGGTTCTCGCGGACGGCGACCTGCTCGGCGTTCGCGCGCGCCAGCGCCAGGCCGGCCCGCGCGGCGTCGGCCTGCTTCTCCAGCGCGTTCGCGTGCGCCCGGGCGGCGTCGTAGGCGGTGCGCGCCTGGTCGTACGCCTGCTGGGTGACGACCTTCCCCTTCAGCAGGCCGGCATTGCGCTCGAGGTCGAGCCGCGCCTGCTCGAGGTCCGCCTCCGCCTCGGCGCGCTGCGCCTCGCTCGCCGCGAGGTCCGCCTCGGCCTGGCGGATCTGATCGACGCTCTGCCGGCGCTGCAGGCGGAGCTCCACCTCCGACTGCGCGACCTGCGACGTCACGCCAGCGGCGCTGTGCGCGTAGAACTGGATGTCGCTCCGGAGCTCCTGGGGGGCGATGACCGCCAGCAGCTGGTTCGGGCCCACGGTGTCCCCCTCCCTCACCAGCAGCGTCGAGATCTGCCCGCCGACCTGCGGGCTGACGATGACCTCGTTCGTGGTCACGATGCCGGTGAGGAGGAGCGTGGAGGGCCCCGTGCCGAACGCGTAGTAGGCGGCGCCGGCGGCGGCGAGCAGAACGATCAGGACGAGGACTCCTGCGCGTGCGCGGCTCATCGGGAACTCCCGGCTGTTCGACACAGGTTACTGGATGAACGCTCCGGAGGGAGCCGGAACGGGATCGCGGCGGGAACGGCGAGACGGCGCCAGGACATCGAGGGCCCCCCGGGTCATGCCACCAGTGTGCGCCACCGGACGAGCCGTCCACAACAGCGCGGGCGCGGGGCGAGGAAGGGGCAGGCCCTACTTGTACTTGGGCAGGCTGTAGCGCTCCGCCAGCTTCAGGCGCTCCTCGTCCGGCAGCGATCGCATGTAGGACTTGAATCCCGGGCACCACCCGGCGTGCCAGCGCC
>JAJXZZ010000115.1 GCA_021779795.1 Acidobacteriota bacterium
CCAGCTCGGCGTCGGCCTCGGCCTGCAGCTTCGCCTGCCGGTAGTCGGCCGTCACGGCGCTGGCCGACGCCTCCTGCGCGAGCAGCTCGTTGGCGATGGTGACCTTCAGGTTCGCGTATTGCGCCTGGGCCGCCTTGAGCTGCTGCTGCGCCTCGAGCAGGGCCTGGGTCTGCTCCGGGTTGGACAGCTCGAGCACGATCGTGTCCGGCTTCACCGACGTGCCCGGGTAGACGACGATCCGATCCACGCGCCCGTCGGTCATCGCCGGGATCCACCGGATGTCCACGGGCACCAGCGTGCCCAGGCCGCGGACCTGCCGCACCATCGGGCCGCGCTTGACCGTGTCGATGTAGGCCGCCGCCCGATCGACGGTGGGCGCGGCCGGCTTGAGTCGCGACAGGGCCACGGTGACCACGCCGACGGCGACGATGACCACCGCTCCGACGATGAGTCGGCGAATCTTCTTGTTCCTGGCGATGCTGGAGGGTCGTTGAATATCCATGCTCGAAATGCTTAGACGTGAGAACGGGCAAAAAAGGTCACTCGGCCCCGACCCGGGCCGGGCAGACGCCCGTCCTGGCGCCGCGCCGGCGCCTTACTGGCAGATCCCGCCCTCGGTCACGAGCACGGTGACGTCGCCTTCGGGCCGGAGGTCGATGACTTCGAACCGCTCGTACCCCCAGGCCGACCGCTGGACGACCCAGTAGAGGTGGTCGTCCACGCGCAGCGCGCCCAGGACCATCGTGTAGAGGAGGCCCTCGCGCCGGCCGTCCGAGAGCGTGGCTCTCACGTCGACCTGCGGCCGCTCGCCCGGCGCGAACCGGATGACGCCGGTCACGAAGGTCAGCAGCCCGGCCGGCGGGCCCGGCTCGGGCGCGTAGCGCTTCACGCCCTCGAAATAGAGCACCGTCGTGCCCGGCCGCAGGCCGGCCGTGGCGAAGAGCACCTCGAGCGCGAAGGCCGTCCCGACCCGGGCCTTGTCCGGAACGAGCGCCTGCAGGTGCGCCTGCCTGAGCAGCCCGGCCTCCTCGGAGGCCACCTGCGCGTCGACGATCCCCGACACCGCCTGCCACTCGGGCGAGGCCTGGTCGAGCAGGCGCACCGGCTCGACCAGCGCGTCGCTCGACGTGGCGAGGCCGTCCTTGGGAAACGGCTGCATCGGCGGCGGCGCCGGGGGCTCGGACGACACGTAGTCGGTCTGCAGGCCCACCTGCGACTGGCACTCGACGGTCAGGTTGACGGGGCTGGTGACGTGGATGACGCGGCTCTCGCCGCGCAGCGGCCACGCCGTCCACGTGGCGATGGGCCGCCCGCGGTCCCACCACTTGGCGGGGGAGTCCCCGACCCGGATCGGGATGTCCACGCGGCGGCCGGGCGGGGGCCAGCGGTTGGCCCACCGCCCGCGGTCGTAACTGGCGACGGGGATGACGATGCCGTCGCGGCGCAGGACCGCGATCGTGAACGAGGCGCCCGACGCGCCCCGGGCCTGGGCGGCCAGGCCCGGGGGCTCGAGCAGCACCGCGACCGACGCGGCGAAGACGGTCAGGACGGCGAACCAGCGCGTGCGCACACGGTCCCTCCGCCTACTTCTCATCCCACTTCCGGCCGGCGTCGAGATGGTCGAAGTGCAGGATGGCGTTGAACACCATCGCGTAGCTCCCCTGCGTCTCGCCGCGCCAGACGGGGTTCGGCGAGAAGACGAGCACGTGTCCCTTGTCGTGCGGCACGTCCACGACGGCCGGCCGGTCGGCGATGTCGCCGGCGCCCTCGACCAGGCCCGACACCAGCAGGTCCTTGGCGTCGACGAACCGCAGGATGACGCGCGGCCGCTGCTTCACCGGGATCACGGTGATCGGGTTGCGCAGCTGCTCCGCGGTCACCGGGGCGGCCTGCCAGGGCTCGACTTTCGGCTCGGCCGGCGGCGCCTCGTAGGGGCGGCCCTGCGGCACGTCCGGGTCGTTGAGCGTGCCGCGGCCGGTCGGCCGATCGCCGTCGCCGCCGAACCGTCCGCCTCTCCCGCCGAGCGTGTTGCTGACCGCGAAGGCCATCCCGCCGGAGAGGTACACCGACAGGTTCTCGCCGTAGCCGTAGGCCACCGGGCTCGCCAGGTCCACGAACGTCGAGCGGACCACGCTGCCCGGGATCTTCGCGCGCGGGCTGCGCTGGACCGACACGCCCTGCGTGAGGCCGTAGTCCACCGCCAGTTCCGACGTGTCGTCGGTGGTGACGAGCAGCCCGCCGGCCCGGACGAAGGCGTCGAGGTTCGCGAGGCCCGCGAAGCCGAGGCCCGGCCGCATGTCGTCGGTCGAGTCCAGCTTGCCGATGTTCGGCGTGAGCGCCGTCGTCTTCCACGGCAGCGGGTTCCCCCACATCGGCAGCCCCGACACGACCTGCGCCGCCGGGCGGCCGACGGGCGGGAAGACGAGGACGTCGTACTTCGCGCGCAGGTCCGGCGTCTTCGCCAGGACCTGCGTGCTGATGTAGTCGTACGGGACCTTCAGCTGGTCCAGCTCCTGCCGCCACCAGCCCTCGTCCTGCGTGCCGAGCCAGGTGTGCACGTAGCCGATGCGCGGCACCGTGACGGCGTGCGTCCTGACGGAGGGGGCGGCGGCGACGGCGTAGACCTGCAGCCCCAGCTCGCCGGCCGCCGTCCGGACCTCGTCGGCCGGCGCGGCCTTGATGATGAAGCTGCCGCGGGCGAACGCGCGCCCCGCCGCCTCGAACGGCTCCTCGGCGGCGTCGAACGCGCGGTCCTTCAGCCGGTAGCGCAGCGCGAACAGGTGCGGGTCGGTGTCGTTGTTCACGAGGTAGACCGCCCCGGCGCCGTGGACGGCCGACGGGGCCGTCACCGCGCCCTGCACCAGTTCCATCGGGGCGTCGAGCACCTTCCGGTCCATCACGCGCACGACCTGCGTGTCGAACAGCTCGCCGAACGTCCAGCCGGTGTCGTCGTAGGGGTTCTTCTGCGGGTCGCTCGGGCTCCAGTACTGGTAGTCGAGCAGGGCATCCGCGATGCGGCTGTACGGCTGGTCCATCCGGACGACGTAGGAGCCAGCCGGGAACTGCCGCGTCTCGGTCTTCTCGGCCGCCGGCTTCGCGCCGGCGGGCGCCTCGTCGCCGGCCCGGCCCGGCCGCTTCAGGACCGGCAGCGTGACCGTGAACGGCGCCGTGGCGCGCGAGATCTCGCAGCGCTGCGTCTGCAGCACGCGCAGCAGCCGCGCCTGCAGGCCGGGGTGCGCGTCGTCGGCCGGCAGCACGTAGGCCGCGGGCCCCTCGGTCGTGGCCTTGAGCACCGACCGCTTGGCCTTCAGGTAGAAGTTCTTCAGGAACAGCTTGTTGTTCGTGGCGTAATAGGAGAGCGAGGTGAGCAGGCCGGTCTCGATGTAGTTGTTGTTGTCGCGCTGCGACCAGAGCACCTTGGGCAGCGGCGGGTTCTGCCGGTACCAGGTGCGCGCGTACTCGCTCGGGCGCAGCGTCCGCTCCACCGTGTCGGCGCCGCCGTTGCCGAACGTCTCGTACAGCCGGCTGGTGCCGTTGTGCATCGCCGCGATGAACATCAGGTAGCCGGGCGACCAGGTGTCGAACTGCCCGTGCGTGAAGGCGCCGGGCATCCCGAGCTTGGTCATCTCGGACATGTTGTTCCAGCCGATGAGCTGCCACTCGTCGGTCAGGATCGGATCCACCCAGGCGTTGTACGGGCCGTCGCCGACGGTGTTGTCGTAGAGGAACGGCACCGACTCGTGCAGGTCGTGCAGCAGCTGCGCCTTCTGGTCCACGAAGAAGTTGATCACGTTCTTCGTGAGGTCGAGCGTGGCGCCCATGGCGTCGCGGTTGTTGTCGTGCACGAGGTAGTGGCCCCAGTACACGAGCGGCGGGACGTTCTCCTTGGGGTGCGCGAGGTGCCAGTTGTAGATGTCCACCTGGCGGTCGCGGCCGTCCACTTCGACGACCGGCGTGATCATCGTGATCACGTTCGACCGGATCGCCTTGATGTACGGGGCGTCGTCCACGGCGAGCCGGTAGGCCAGCTCCATCAGCGCCGTCGGGGCGCCGGTCTCGGGCGAGTGGATCGTGCCGGTGATGTAGTAGACCGGCGTCGAGGCCGCCACCAGCCGGTCGGCCTCCGCGTCGTCGAGCTTGATCGACCGCGGGTCGGCCAGCTTGGCGAGGCGGGCGCGGTTCTCGTCGAGCCTGGCGAGGAGCGAGGCGTCGGCCACGGCGACGGCGATCATCTCGCGGCCTTCCTCGGTCCGGCCGATCGAGAACACCTTGACGCACGGCGTCGCCTTCTCGAGGGCGCGCATGTACGCGTAGACCTGCTCGGCGTAGGGCAGCTTGCCCGGCGCGCCGGCAATGTCGCCAATCACGGTATCGGGGGCCGGCACGGTCTTGGACGCCGGCAGGTAGTCCACCAGCGGCGAGCCGAAGTACGGCGCCGTCGTGTACTCCTTGATCTTCTTGGTGTACTGCTCGTTGACGGGCTGCTGCGGGTCACGCGCCCATTTGGACTGCTGCGCGTGCACGAACGCGCCCGCGGTGGCGGCGACCACGGCGGCCACCAGGATTCCGAACGACGTCCTGCGTGTCATGGTGCTCCTTGGAAGGCGACGGCCATTCGTACGCGGTCCGGGCCGTTGGGCGATTCTACTACCAGAATCGGTCATCCGCCGCGCGTGTGCATTTCGAGGTGCACGTCGCGCCTGAGCGTTTCGGCCGGGAGGTAGATGCCCCGCTCGCGCTCGGCCGCGCGAAGCTCGGCGCCCCGGTCCGAGCGCGCGCGCCAGGCCGCCTCGACCAGGGAGGCCAGGCCGGCAGGCGCGACCCCCGCGCGCAGCGGGCCCCGCAGGTCGAGGCCGCGCGTGGCGTACAGGCAGGTGAGCCACATGCCGTCGGCGGTGAGGCGGGCGCGGTCGCACGTGGAGCAGAACGGCGCGGTCGTGGACGCGATGACGCCGACCGTCGCGCCGTCGGGCAGGCGGTACCGGTCCGCCGGGGCCCACGCCGTGGCGCCGATCGGGTCGAGCGGGCCGTAGCGCGCCTCGAGCCGGGCCAGGATCTCGGCCCGCGGCACCACCAGCGCCGGCGACCAGCCGGTGGCGCCGGCGACGTCCATGTACTCGATGAACCGGACCTCGGCCCGCCGCTCGCGCGCGAACTCCACGAGCGGCACGATCTCGTCGTCGTTCACGCCCCGCATCACCACGGCGTCGAGCTTGAGCGTCGAGAAGACGCGCGCGGCGGCGTCGATCCCCTCGAGCACCCGGGCGTGCGTGGTGAGCCTGGTCAGCGCCGTGAACCGGTCGGCCCGGAGCGTGTCGAGGCTGACCGTCACCCGCATCAGGCCGGCGTCGCGCAGCGCCTCGACCTGCCCGGCGAGCAGCACGCCGTTGGTCGTCATCGCCAGGTCGCCCAGCCGCGCGTCGCGGGCGAGCAGGCGGACCAGGCCGGCGAGATCGTGGCGCAGCAGGGGTTCGCCGCCGGTCAGCCGGACTTTGTCCACGCCGAGCGAGGCGAACACGCCCACCAGGCGGCGGATCTCCTCGAAGCTGAGCAGGTCCTCGCGCGGGAGCCACGCGTACTCGGCCTCGGGCATGCAGTACCGGCAGCGCAGGTTGCAGCGATCGGTCACCGAGACGCGAAGGCTCCGCAGCGGCCGCCCGAGCAGATCGACCAGCGACATCATCTCGATTTTAGCAGATGGCCGGCGGTCGCCCGCGCGGCGGCGCGCGCGATCAGGACCAGCGCCCCGGCACCGCGGCGCCGCACGCCGGACAGGCGCCCGCGGCGGTCAGGCGGAACCGCCGGACCGAGAAGCCCGAGCGCTCGACGAGCAGCTCGCCGCACTCGGGGCAGCGGGTGTGCTCGAACTCGCCGGCCGCTCGCGCGAGGTTGCCCACGTAGACGAACCGCAGGCCCGCCGCGCGCCCGATCGCCGCCGCGCGGTAGAGCGCCGCCGGGACGGTGCCGCCGGTCCCGCTCATCCGGTAGTCCTCGTGGTAGGCCGTCACGTGCCAGGGGATCGAGGGGGAGACCTCGGCCACGAAGCCGGTGAGGCGGCGCAGCTCCTCGTCCGAGTCGTTGAACCCGGGCACCAGCAGCGTCACCACCTCGACCCACAGGCCGAGACGGTGCAGCGAGTCGATCGTGTCGAGCACCGGCTGCAGGCGTCCGCCGAGCTTGCGGTAGCGGCGGTCGTCGAAACCCTTCAGGTCCACCTTGTACAAGTCGAGCCACGGGCGCAGGTACTCGAGCGCCTCGGGCGTGGCGTTGCCGTTCGAGACGAAGCCCGTCGCCAGCCCGGCCGCCCGGGCCAGCTTGAAGACGGCCACGGCCCACTCGGCCGTGATGAGCGGCTCGTTGTAGGTGCTGACGACGGCGCGGGCGCCGTGCCGAAGGGCGGCGCCGACCAGGTCTTCGGGCGCGGCGGGCTCGAAGCGCAGCATCGCCTCGGGGTCGCGCAGCGCCTGCGAGGTGACCCAGTTCTGGCAGAAGCTGCAGTGCAGGTCGCAGCCGAGCATGCCGAAGCTGAAGGCCAGCGAGCCCGGGTAGGCATGGTAGAAGGGCTTCTTCTCGATCGGATCGCACTGCGCCCCGGCCACGTAGCCCCAGGGCACCATCAGGCGGCCGCCGTCGTTGAAGCGGACCTGGCAGACGCCGCGCGCGCCGTCGGGGATGGGACAGCGGTGGGCGCACGCCAGGCACCTCGTCCACGTGCCGTTGTAGCGCTCGTACAGCTCCCCCTCGCGCGTCTGCGCGGCCAGCGCCTCGGCAAGCGGCAGCGTCGCCTTCATGACTCCCTGACTCGTTATAGCGCCGCGACGCCCCCGTTGCAATGTCAGGGGTCGGAAAACCGCTCCGACCCTTGAGCGGCCTGAGGTAAGCTCTGACCTCATGACCGCCCCTGCCGCTCCGTCGCGCCTGGCCGGACGCCTGGTGTCCCTCGACGTGTTTCGCGGGATCACCATGGCCGCCATGGTCGTCGTCAACGACCCCGGCGATTGGAACCACGCCTACTGGCCGCTCCTGCACGCGGAGTGGAACGGCTGGACGCCCACCGATCTCATCTTTCCCTTCTTCCTCTTCATCGTCGGCGTCTCGATGACGCTCTCGCGGCAGACGATGACGTCGGGGTGGAAGCCGCTTCGCCGGGGGCTGACCATCATCGCGATTGGCGCGCTGCTGGCCGGGTTCCCGCGATTCCCGCTGGCCACGTGGCGGGTCCCTGGCGTGCTGGTGCGCATCGGGTTGTGCTACCTGGCGGCCGTCGGCCTCTTCAGGTGGACCGCGCCTCGGGCGGGGCGCGACGACTGGCGCCACGCGCGGCGGCTGGCGGCCTGGACCGTGCTCCTCACGGTCGGCTACTGGCTCCTGATGGTCTTGGCGCCGTTCCCCGGCCACAACCCGGGCGACCTGTCGCCCGCGGGAAACCTCGGCGCGTTCATCGACCGGGCGATCATCGGGCAGAACCACCTGTGGGGCAGGCGGCCGTGGGATCCCGAGGGGCTGCTCAGCACGCTGCCGGCCATCGCTACGACGCTGATGGGCGTGCTCGCCGGCCTCTGGCTGCGGGCGCCGGCGCCCGAGAACGCGAAGGTGTCGCTGCTGGCGGCCGCCGGCGTGGCGGGCATGGCGGTGGGGCTGACGTGGGACCTGGCGTTCCCGATCAACAAGAACCTGTGGACCAGCTCGTACGCCTGGTTCACGGGGGGCGCGGCGGCGCTCTCGCTGGCGGCCTGCTACCTCGTGGTGGACGTCAGGGGCTGGAGGTGGTGGACCAGGCCGTTCGTGGTGCTGGGCGTCAACGCCATCGCCCTGTTCGTGCTCGCGGGCCTGAGCGCGAAGATCCTGCTGCTCGTGAAGGTGCTCCTGCCGACGGGAGGGACGCTCTCCCTCTACACCTATATCTATCGCCGCTGGTTCGAGCCGTACGCCTCGCCTGACAACGCGTCGCTCCTGTTCGCCCTGGCCTACCTGCTGGTCCTCTACGTCGTGCTCTGGGTGATGTACCGGCGCCGGGTCTTCCTGAAGGTATGAGCGGATCGGGGCGGCGTCCCGACGCGCCGTTCGGCGGCGCCGATCGGCCTTGATGTCGGCGCCGCCCCCCTTTATGCTGGTTCTCGTCGTCCGCATGGTGGCGGGCGGCGATGGGAGGCGGGGGAGACGTCGATGGACGACCGGATGGCCTTCGGCCTGGAGCTTCGCCGGATCCGCGAGCGGCGGGGGCTCTCGCTCGAGCAGGTCTGCGAGCAGACGAAGGTGAGCGCGGCGCACTACGCCGCGCTCGAGAGCGGCGATCTGACCCGCTGGCCGTCGGGCATCTTCCGCCGGGCGTTCGTGCGCAGCTACGCCACGGCGGTGGGCCTGGACCCCGACCAGGTGCTGGCCGAGTTCGCCCGCGTCTTCCCGGACCCGGCCGACGGGCCGCGGGCCGTGGCGCGAGCCGAGGCGGCGCTGCGCGCGGCGCGCCTGGCGGCAGCCGAGCCATCCAGCGAGCCGGCCGCCGAGTTCTCCATGTTCAGGCTCGCGCTCGACACGCCGCAGCCGGCGCACACGCTTGCCTGGCTGGCTACCGGCGGACCCAGGCTCGCCTCGGCGGCGATCGACATCGCCGTGGCGGTCGTCGCTGCCGCGCTCGTGGCCGCCGTCTTCGGCCGGGGATGGTTCTGGCCGACCGCGGCGCTGGTCGCCTTCGCCGGCCACGCGACCTGCTACGCGCTGACGGGCGCGACGCCCGGGGCCTGGAGATCGGA
>JAJXZZ010000116.1 GCA_021779795.1 Acidobacteriota bacterium
AGGCCGTGGGTGGACATCGGATTGAGGGTGTCGGGCTGGCTCATCGTATTCGCTCCGTTGGGATTCCTGCATATCGCGCGGCCATGAAATGTGACGGCTCGCGCCTCTCGAACGAGAAGCCGCGCCGCTCGACAACGTCCGACTGTCCGCAGCGCGCCGGGCGCCAGCAGTCCGGACACACGCCCCGGTCGCCGCCAGTGCTGAAGAAGTTCCGACAGCATTTCTTGCAAGGCTCATATCTGGGCGGATTGAGCGGCTTGTCGGTTGAGTGAAACGAGCCGTCCGCGTAGCGCTGGGCCTGCATCATGCCGCTCCCATATCACAGCCGCACGTCGCGCAGCGACGCCGGCCGTCTTGTGTGATCGTCCGCGTGAGTCCCTTGACGCGGCACTGCTGGTGCGCCAGCACGAGCGCGTCGGCGGCGTCGCCCGAAGTCGGAGCCGGGGCGAGCTCGGGCGTTGCGGCGCCGGCGGCCTGGGCGCGCAGGTAGTCGAGGAAGCCGCGCCCGCGTCCCACCGCCGCGCGGTAGGCGAGCGCCGCGGCCACCAGGCTGTCGGGCGGATGCCCCGACCCGAACAGGTCATCCACCGTCGCGTAGCGATGCTCGGCCTCCATCGTCTCGATGAACGGCGAGCGCAGCTCGTCGTGCTCGATGCCCTTGATGTAGTTCGAGAAGAGCGCGGACCGCTCGCGCCCGACCATGATGACGCCCTCGACGTCGTGTGCCAGCAAGTCGGCGACGACGTTCCCGCCACCCGTCGCGTCGTGCGCCGCCAGGTGCCGCGCGCCCGCGTAGCGATCGAGCCGCGCGTCCAGCCGGCTCACCATGTCCGGCCAGGGCCGGCGCTGGAGGCGTTCGAACGCGACGAGCCGCCAGGGCGCGACGTCCGTGCGGAACGTGACGATGACCGTCCAATCCTGCTCCTTTGCCCAGTCGGTGCCAGTCGCGTACTCGCCCATTGGGTCGGGCGGCTCGGCCTCGATCGCGCCCTGGTGCCCGGCCGCGAAAACCCCCAGCTCGCGCGTGAACATCGCCGCGACCTTCTCGGTCATGATGGCGCGGCCTTCGGCGGACGGCTCCTGCAGGTCGTACTCGGTCTTCCACATGGCGTCGGTCACCTGCTGCCGCTTGCGCTCGATTTCCTCGGGGTCGAGCCACCCGTGCGGCGCCATCGTTTCGCGCCAGCACCACTCGCGCACCGGCCAGTTCCGCTCCTTCGCGCGTTGCAAGATCTTGGTGAACGTGCCGTCGGGATACTGATGCGTCGAGGACATGACGGTCTGCGAGAGCACGCCCTTGGCGCTCATCGGCTGGCCCATCGCGGCGTCGAGGATCGCGAGCGCCATCTCATCCACCTCGTCGAGACGCAGGCGCACCGGGTGTGGCCCGCGGACCGACTTGGTCGAGGCCATCAGCGCGCGGACCATGTTGCCGGCGACGAGTTTCGTATGCCGCTGCGCCGGCTCCGACGCCAGCAGATCCCGTGGCGCGCTCGGCGCGTCCCAGAGCCGGCCCATCGACTCGAGCACGCGCTGCGCCTGCTCGCCGGAGCCGCCGACGACGTTGACGTCCACGCCGAGCGTCACGGCTTCGACCAGGCCGAGCAGCGACAGCGTGAACGACTTCCCGCCCAAGCCCCGCGACGCCTTCCACACCGACACGGGCGAGCGGGCGAAATACGCCTCGACGAAGGCCTCCCACGGCGAGCAGTGCCCCGGGCAGACGCGCGTCGAGGGCAGGCGAATGCCGAACGTGTCGCGCAGGTAGGCCGCGAGCTCGGCCTCGGTCGTGATCGTCGGCACGCCGACAACGGGCCGCTGCGCGTTTACATCAGGCGCCAGGCCGTCGATGATGGCCTGCTTCACGCGCAGCAGCGGATCGACGCGCGCGCCGATCACCGCGTGGCCTCCTCGCCGGAGGGCGGCTCCGCGTTCGCGAGTTCGAGCAGTACGTCCGCGTGGCAGGGCTGATCGAGTCGGCACCAACAGACCAAATCCTTGCCGCGCAAAGGTTCTAGGTCAGGCGTCTCCACCATTTCCCAGCCCTTGAGCCTGTGGAGGAGCCAGTCGCGATACCAGCCGAGGATCGTGGTCGCGCACGAGGGCGCGTCACCGCGCCGCACACGCCAGAGATTCCCCCACTTAGTCGGCCGTCCGACGTACACCGCGCCCTCAGGCATCTTCCAGCCCTTGGTGCGCTTGCGCTGGATGCGAATCGGCATCAGAGATCCTCCTGCGGCGCCGGGGCGGCTTCTGCCTTGGCCAGCCAGTCGTCTACGCGACAGTCAATTGGCGCCGTCGTCGGGGCGAGGAGTCCGGCCGACTTCAACTCCCGAACGATGTCGCCCCGCCGACGTAGACCTGGATGCGCGACCAGCCAAGCAACGATTTGTTCACGGCGAATACGTCGGATGCCTTGGCCCTTTCGCGGTGCCATTACTTGCCTCCCTGCGGAGCCGGGGCGGGAGAGGCCGACTCGGCACACAGCGCGGCGAACTCAATCTCCGGGTCGAACCAGTCGTCCTTGATGATGTGGCCGATAGCGCGAACCTTGGAGTGTTCGGCCTTGACGCGCACGGTGCGCCCCGGCAGCTTGCTCCAGTCATCGACGCCAGCCACTTCAAGCACTCGGTAGATCCAGTGGCCGCAGTAGTTCACCTGGTTGGCGTGATGTGCCCACCTGCGCGGCAGATACAACAGCCAGCCGCCGAAGGCCTGCCCGCAGCCGCCGTAGTCGAGGACGATCCACGCGGACAATCCCCGCTCGGTGTCGAACTTCACTGACTCGATCACGGCGTTCTTGACCTCGATTTCGGACATGGCTATTTCCCCCTCTCCGCGTCGGGCTGGGCTGAGGGCTTCGGCGCCACCATGAGCATGTGCCCCTTGGCGCAGTCGGCACAGAGCACGGCAATCTCGGCAGCGCGGCACTCGGTCATCAGGTTGCGGAGGTAGTGCGAGGGGTCGAAGATCGCCTTCCTGCCGCACCTGTCACACGGACACCAGTCACGCTTTGCCACGGTCCCCCTCCTGGGCTGAGGGCGGGAGTAACCGCCCCTTCTCATCCACCCTGTCGGGGTCGATCTCGCACTCTGCGGGCTCGTAGGTAGCCGCGAAGATATCCGGCTCGCAGGGATAGAGTTCGCCCTTCGCGCCTCGGATGATCCAGACGCCGAGGCCCGCCCGCGTCTCGCCTTCAAGCGTCTTGATCACAACCCATGCCCGGTAGAGCAGTCCCTTGGCCGGGTGATAATCGCCGGAGACGGAAAGGCCGAATGGCCCCTTAGTGCCGTTGAACAGCGCCTCTCGCGCCACGTCCTCGGTAAACTGAATTGCCTCAACCACCACCGGCTTCTTGCGGAACTTCATTTCTGCTCCTTTGCGGGGGGCGCCTCCGAGGCGGGGAGGGCGCGGGACTCTTGGAGCGCATGGAGGGCCACAATCGCGTCTTGGGCGGTCGCCGCCCCGAGGCCAGAACCCTGCTCTCCAAACGGCAGGTGGTAGACCGTCTGTATCGCTAATTCCAGCGTGTCACGCCGACACGCTGCGAGTTCCGCAACAGCCCGGTCGCCTTGGTCGATAAGCATCGCAGAGACGGCCTCAGCGTTCGATTGCGCGATGGTCCGCTCCTGCTTCAGCCGCTCCACGTCGGCCAGCAGGGAGCGCAGCCAGCCTTCCGCGTGCTTATCCATCTCGGTGTCAGCAGCGGTCATGGCAGCGATTGCGACAGGAAGATCGTCGTCGCCGCACGCATCCGCCAACATGCCTCGGGCGTTTTCCAGCCGCGCCAGTGCCGCCTCCACCTCTGCCATGAGGGCGCGAGGGTCGTCAGCCACGGTGTCCTCCTTGCCCCTCGGCGTCCAGGACCGAGCGGGCGGCGATTTGCGTCTCGCTCGCAACAGATCCGGAGACGGCCGTCGCCGTCACGTCGGGCAGCGCCAACGCCTTCGACACGTGCACCTGCACCGCCGACAACAGGCGGGTCGCAATCTCGGCATCCGTGACGATCGCGTAGACTTCCGCCCGGATCGCCGCCGTGAACGCCGCGAAGAGCCGCACGACCTCCTCGACCGAGATCGCCTCCTTCGGCTGGTCGCGATACTTCGCCGGCCGGTTGCCCTTCAGCAGCTCGCGCATCAGCAGGTCGCTGTATTCGAGCTCGTAGTACGGCTGCCCCGTCATCGGATGCTTCAATGGGTTGCCGTGGCGGTCGAACCGGTAGCGCACGAGGCCCGTCACGGCGCGGCGACGCGCCTCCTCCTCGAGGACGTCGGCCGCCATCTCCTCGGCGGCGGCAAACGCCGCGCGGTAGTCCTCTCCGGCGAGCCCTGGAAACTTCAACCAGTTCTGGTGCGTCTCCCGGTCGATTCGGGCCGCCTTCGCCGACCGCGACACGTTGCCGGTCTTGGCGTAGCACGCGAGGAAGATCCGCTGCGCGCGCGCGTTACGATGCCGAAGGCGCCCAAAGAGCCGCCGCGCCCGCTTTGCCTTCGGTTTTCGCTTCGTGTGTTCGATGTCCCGTGGTTCGTCCATGAGTGCGCTAGTCACCTGTTCACTCCGCGCGGAATCGCAAACTGACCGAAGGGCTTGACACAGTCGAGCCCGCGCGCGCCCCGGGCGTGTTCTACCTCCGGCGCGTGGTCGTCGTCGGTGGTGGCCCTGCGCATCCCCTCGGCCATCCCGTCGCGCCAGGCGCGCTCGACTTCCGACGCGAGGAACTGTGCGCCACGACGTTCCGCGTCGAGCTCGACCACCAGGCGCGCGATGAGCGCCAGCGTGCTGGTCATCGCATCCTCCTGCGCGCCGCGAGGCCCTTGACGGCCGCGGCCAGCTTCGTCAGGTTCGCTCGGATCTCCTCGTCCGACAGCCGCGGCTCGGCCAGGCGGTGAGACGCCTCGACGCGCCGAGCGCCGTTCACGCGCCGCGCCGCGAGCTCTTGGAGGGCCAGCTCGCGGATCTCGACGGGCCGCGGAAAGTACCGGCAACTCCGCATCGCCTCGCGCATCCCGACCGCGATGGTTGCGAGCGGCACGTCCTCAAGCGCCGAGCAGTAGCCGGCGAGGCGCACCGGCGTCATCGGCTCGCCCAGGGTCTCCGCCAGGACGGTGA
The DNA here is from genome assembly GCA_021779795.1 of Acidobacteriota bacterium. Classification (GTDB taxonomy): domain Bacteria; phylum Acidobacteriota; class Vicinamibacteria; order Vicinamibacterales; family Fen-181; genus FEN-299. Next base: position 5,110 of record JAJXZZ010000116.1, read on the forward strand.
GCTGCTTGTAGAATCGGTCTTTTTCGTCATCGTCCCACATCGGCCCCTCGCTTTCGGTTCAGCACGGTCTGGAGCGCGGCGACGTTGCCGGCGGTGCGCCCAGCGCCCATCATCGGCGAGGCTCGGGTTACGGTCGAGCCTTGCCAGTCCTTGAACCGGGCCCGCCAGAACTCGAAGTCGTTGTCGCCGATCGGCTGGCCGGTATATTCGGCCGAGACGGTCGCGTACCACGCGACCAGTCGTCGGTCGGCCTCATCAGGAGGCCCGCCGAGCCTCGACCGGAAGTCGGCATGCAGCGTCCCAGGCACCGGGGGTCTGCCTGGCCAGGCGATGTTCGTCCGGCGAGTCATGGCCAGCGGCACAGTGAGAGCGGCAGGTGTTCCATCCAGCTCGTCGTCGGTCGGGATGGTGTCATCGAGCGGGGGCTCGTCCGGGTGTGTGTGTCCAGCCTCCGGTACACACACACCGCCTACAGGTGATCTATCTAGGGGATCGGTACCGGGATCGGGATCGGAGCATCGATTTGCTATCGTTGACCTATTGGTTGACCTATGGGTTGACCCATGGGTTGACCTATACCCTCCACCTTTAGGTTGACCTATAGGTTGACCTTTAGGTTGACCCTTGCGGCTCCATCTCCTTGCTGCTCCAGCCTTTCCGCCTTCGTATCTTGCCTTCTGCAGTGCCTCAGCCTGCGCTTTGGTGGGTTGGTAGTCGGTGTAATCGTGTATTTCGTAGTGGTCTCCGGCGTCTTCCCAGAGGCCAACGGAGACCAATTGCGCCGCCAAGTCGTCCGGATCCACGTCGTTTCCGACCGTCGCAAGCGTCCCCACTGCGCCCGGCTCGATGCCGATTCGACGGTAGGACGTGAGCCGCGGGACGTGCGCCTTTGGGATACGCCCGTCCGTCAACTGGCGATTGCAGTAGCACAAGCCGCAGAGGTAGAGCCATCCGCAGAGCGGAGCGTAATCGCCGAGTTCCGCGAGCTTGCGGTGATCGGGAAAGTGGTCGTCAATCTTCACCCACGCCATAAGTTCGCCCCCGCCTAGAAGAGTCCGTCCGCCGCCGTTGACCTGCCCTGTCCGCCCTGTCGACGCCCGCTGAAGAACGCCGCCTTGCGCTGGCGCTTCTCGCGGTCCGCCTGGTCGCCGAAATAGGTGTTCGTGAGGTCGCGCCCGCGACTGCGCACGACCCAGAGATCCCCGCTCGCGCCGCCGCGCTCGAGCACCAGGTCCTCGATGCGCCCGAACTGCTCGACGAGCCCCACGAGGTCCACGACCAGGGCGCTCCGCTTGCCCGGGGCGGGCCTGATGGCCCGGCCCACCTCCTGGTAGTAGACGGCCAGGGAGACCGTCGGCCGCGCCAGCACGACCGCCTCGAGCGCGGGAAAGTCGAAGCCGATCGCTACGATGCCGACGTTGGTGACGACCTTGATTCGGCCCGCTTTGAACTCGTCCAGGATGCGGCGCCGTTCGCCGGCCGGCGTGTCCGCCGTCACGACCGCGGCGCCCGGAAGGGCGGCGGCCAAGTGCTCGGACTCGGCCACGAACCGGGTGAAGACCAGCACGTTCTTCCGGCCCGCCTCGAGCAACCCCTCGACCTCGCGCTGCAGGTGGCCGGCAAACCCGCTCTCGACGAACGCGAGGTGCACGCTCTCGTCGGTGTAGTCCGCGCCCGTGCTGTTGTAGCGGAGGCGCTCGCGCTTGATGACCGGCCGGACCTGATACTCGAGGGGCGCCAGGAAGCCGTCCCGCGCGAGCGCGGCGATTTGCGTGACGTGCACGACGTCGCGGAAGATGCGCGGCCGCGTGCGCGTCAGGAACCGCAGCGTCGAGCCCCAGGAGTTGCTCGCTAGGCGGTACGGGGTGGCCGTGAGGCCGAGGATCCGTGCGCCCTGCAGTGCGTCGAGGAAGGCCTTGACCATGCCGCCCTTCGGCGAGACCGCCTGGTGACACTCGTCGATCAGGACGAACGGGACGTCTCGGAAGGCCTGCGCCTGGCGCACGACGCTCCCGATCGTCGCGAGCGTGATCGTGCCGATCTCCTTCCGCCCCACGCTGGCTGAATACAGCGCCGGCGGGAAGCCATAAGCCGTGAGCTTCGCCGCGTTCTGCTCGAGGATCTCCTTGGTGGGCTGCAGGACGATACACGGGCCCGGGAGGCGCGTGGCGATGCTGGCCACCAGGAGCGACTTGCCCGAGCCCGTGGGCGCGACGATGATGCCGTGGCGGCCCGTGAGCGTCGGGTCGGTGAGGTAGGCGAGGCCGGCCGCCGCGGCGTCGCGCTGGTACTGACGAAGCGCGTAGATCATGACACCGCCTCCAGCGCGCGGGGCTGTCCAGCCGTCTGGTATTCCAGCAGCAGCTCGCCAATGAGCGCCTGGCCGAGACGACAGGGCCAGGCGAGAAACGTGTTAAACTGATGGGTATGAGCAAGCGCAGAGTGATTTACCCAACGCGGCAGAACATCGGCTATTTTCACGGATGGAGCGACTATCAGTTTGCGGTCTGGCTCGCCGGGTTCTTCGATGGCGAGGGTTGCGTTTACTTGCCGAAGGGACCCGGGATCGCGGTGAGCCTCGCAAGCACCAACAGGGACGTGATTGAGTCCCTCTACCGCCGCCTTCCGCTTGGCCAGCTTGAGGAAGTCACCTTTGATCGGGCGGAGTGGAGCACGAAGTATTCCTGGCGCGTTCGGCGCTATGAAGACGCCAGGACTGTCCTGCTGATGATCCGCCCCTACTTGACGATCAAGACTCTGGCCGCCGATCGAGCGATCTCTAGAATTGCCGACTACGCCGAGCGCCGCAGCGCGACGGTAGCGCGCCATGAGCGTGTTATCGAGTTGGGCGAGGCCGGCCTGACGCACACCGAGATAGCAGCGAAGGTCGGTCTTGGCCGCTCTGCCGTTACAGTCATCCTGTCCCGCGCCGAACAGCGGAAAGCGGCCGGTCCAGAGGCCGTAGGACAACCGCTCTTTACGAGGCACCCTTGGAAGCGGCGGCGTGAGCGCGCGAAGGCTCATCAGGTCGCGCCGCGAAGCCGCACGAAGCGGCTTGATTAGCGCCCCCCCGGCCCCGCAGAAGAGATCCACCGCCCTGATGCTCGTCACGCCGTCATCCTTTCCGCCGTGCACTTGCGACCTACAGCTGTCCGATCCCCGCGCACGGATCGCACGTCCCGCGGGCCTTCTCGGTATCGAGCGCCAGGGCGTGGCCGCACGCACAGGCCGGCAGCGCGTCCGAGAGCGGCGTCGCGCCCGTCGGGTCGGCCGCCGCCGGCAGTTCCGGCAGTGGCGCCGCCGGGTCGGCCGCGCGCTCTTCCGGCCAGCCCTTGGCGTTCTTGTCGCCCCAGGCGTGGACGATCTTGTCGTCGCTGCCGTGCGCCGCGTGGCGTCCGTCGTGATGCGAGGCACGGGTGCAGACCATCGTCGCCAAGCTGCCGCTCGAGTGCGCCCCGCAGCAGTCCTCGTCGTCGGTCGCCGGCGAGAGGTCCTCGGCTTCCTCGCCGGTCGCCGCCGCGACCTCGAGCTGCTCCTGGTAGCACCGCTGCAGCTCGGCGCGGCGCTGGTTGGCCTCGGCGGCCTCGCGCGCCCGGCGGTCGTAGTCGCTGATGAGGAGCCCGAGCCGGCCCGC
>JAJXZZ010000117.1 GCA_021779795.1 Acidobacteriota bacterium
GGGAGGAGGCGTTCCGCCGATCATGCGCGTGAAGGTCCTCCTGTTCGGCCGGCTGCACGACCTGGCGGGGGCCCGCGAGCTGGACCGCCGCGTCGCCGAGCCGGCGACGGTCGCGACCGTGTGGCAGTCGCTCGCCGACGAATTCCCGGCCGTCGGGCCCCACGCCCGATCGGTGTCGGCGGCGGTGAACGCCGAGTTCGCGAAGATGACGACCTCGGTGGCGGAGGGCGACGAGGTGGCGTTTCTGCCGCCGGTGGCGGGGGGATGACCCGAAGGCATGATCGACAAACTGACATCCGTTGAAGCGCGCTACACCGGCCTGCTCGAGAAGCTGGCCGACCCGGCCGTGCAGTCCGATCCCGCGCAGTACAAGACGTACGCCAAGGGGCTGGCCGAGATCGAGCCGCTCGTCGAGAAGTTCCGCGAGCTCAAGTCGGTGATGACCGAGATCGCGCAGGCCAAGGAGCTGGCCGAAGGGTCCGACGCCGACATGCGCGAGCTGGCCCAGGAGGAGCTGCGCGGTCTCGAGGCGCGGCGCGACGCGCTCGACGCGGAGATCAAGGTGCTGCTCCTGCCCAAGGACCCGAACGACGAGAAGAACGTCATGCTCGAGATCCGGGCCGGCACGGGCGGCGAGGAGGCGGCGCTGTTCGCCGGCGAGCTGTTCCGGATGTACACGCGGTTCGCCGAGAGCAAGGGCTGGCGGGTCGAGGTGCTGTCGATGAGCGAGGCGGGGGCCGGCGGCCTGAAGGAAGCCATCGCGATGATCGAGGGGCGCCGCGTCTACAGCCAGCTCAAGTACGAGAGCGGCGTGCACCGCGTGCAGCGCGTGCCGGCCACCGAGGCGAGCGGCCGGATCCACACCTCGACGGCGACGGTGGCGGTGCTGCCCGAAGCCGAGGAAGTGGACATCCAGATCGACCAGAAGGACCTCCGGATCGACACGTTCTGCTCGAGCGGGCCCGGCGGCCAGAGCGTCAACACGACGTACTCGGCGGTGCGGATCACGCACATCCCGACGGGCCTGGTGGTCAGCCAGCAGGACGAGAAGTCGCAGATCAAGAACAAGGCGAAGGCGCTCAAGGTGCTGCGCTCGCGGCTCTACGAGATCGAGATGCAGAAGCAGCAGGACGCCATCGCCAAGGACCGGCGCAGCCAGGTGGGCACGGGCGAGCGGTCCGAGAAGATCCGGACCTACAACTTCCCGCAGAGCCGGATCACCGACCACCGGATCAACTTCACGACGCACCAGCTCGTCAACGTGCTGAACGGCGACCTCGGCGAGCTGATCGACCAGGTGGTGACGCACTTCCAGGCGGAGAAGCTGAAGGAAGCGACGACGGTGCACTGAGGCGTGTAGTGGTCAGTGGCTAGTGGTGACGGCGTGTAGTGGTCAGTGGCTAGTTGATCACGCGTGACACACTAACCACTAGCCACTAGTCACTAGTCACTTCACGCTCCACCTTCCGTGTCCATGACCTCACCGACGCTGCGGGAGATCGTGCAGGCCGCCCGCGCGCGGCTGACCGCGGCCGGCATCGACGCGAACGAGGCGGCCATGGACGCCGCGCTGCTCGCGCGCCACGCGCTCGGGTGGGACCTGGCACGGCTGCTGGCGCACGAGACCGAGGCGCCGCCCGACGCGTTCACGCGAGCCTTCGACCCGCTCGTCGCCCGGCGCGCGTCGCGCGAGCCGATCTCCTCGATCGTCGGCCTCCGCGAGTTCTGGGGGCTCGAGTTCGAGGTCGGCCCCGACGTCCTCGCCCCGCGCCCCGAAACCGAGATCGTCGTCGAGCAAGCGCTGTCGGCAGGGCGGGGCTTCAGCCCTGCCTCCGCCGTAGGGCGGGGCTTCAGCCCTGCCAGCCCGCGCCTCATCATCGACGTCGGCACGGGCAGCGGCTGCCTGGCCGTCTGCCTGGCGCGCGAGTTCCCGGCGGCCCGCGTAATCGCCACCGACATCTCCGAGCGCGCGCTGGCCGTGGCGGCGCGCAACGCGCGGCGGCACGGCGTCGAGTCGCGCGTCGAGTTCCGGCGCGCGTCGCTGCTCGACGGCGTGGCCGGGCCCGCGGACCTCGTCGTCTCGAACCCGCCCTACATCCCTGCGCCCGACATCGAGGGGCTCGACCCCGAAGTGCGCGACTGGGAGCCGCGCCAGGCGCTCGACGGCGGCGCCGACGGCCTCGACGTCGTCCGCGCCCTGCTCGACGCGGTGCCGGGCGTCCTCGCGCCGGGCGGCTCGTTTATCATGGAGTTCGGGTTCGGCCAGGCCGAGGCGGTCGAAGATCTCGTGCGCGCGTCGCCGCTCGAACTGGTGCGGATCGTCGCCGACCTGCAGCAGATACCGAGGACGGTGGTGGCTCGCGCTGGCATCAGCCGACCGCCGACAGCCGACCGCCGATAGTGAGGTGTCCATGTCCTGCCTGTTCTGTCGCATCATCGCCGGCGAGGTCCCGGGCACGTTCCTCTACCAGGACGATCGCCTGGTGGTCCTGCAGGACGTCAACCCGCAGGCGCCGCTCCACGCGCTGGTCATCCCGCGCCGGCACATCGCCACGCTGAACGACCTCGGCCCCGAAGACGACGGGCTGGTGGGCGAGATGGTGAGGCGCGCGGCGATCGTCGCGCGCGAGCAGGGCGTGGCCGAGAGCGGCTTCCGCGCGGTGCTCAACTGCAACCGCGAGGCGGGGCAGACGGTCTTCCACATCCACCTGCACCTCATCGGCGGCCGGCCGATGGCCTGGCCTCCGGGGTAGGACGGCCCCGGCCGCCTGCGGTCACGCCTTGGTCAGCACGTACGTGCCGATGCGCTTCGGCTTCTCGAGGACGAAGTCCTCGACGACGAAGCCGCGCGGGAGGAGCGTGGAGAAGACCTTGCGCGTGGCCGCGCGCCACGCCCGCGCCAGCGGCAGGTCGCGGCGCTGCATCTCGGCGAAGTCGCTCGGGATGACCACCGCGAGGCGCGGGGCGTCCACCGACAAGTCCTGGCCGCCCGGCTCGAGCCAGTCCCTCCCCGGGCGCGCCTGGTTGGCCTCCACGGCGCCGCGCAGCCGGGCCGCGGCGTCTCCCCGGCTCGCGGGCGCGCCCGGCGCGGCCCCTTCGAACCGCGTCGTCACCCGGTCGGACCGCAGCCACCACTCGGCCACCAGGCGGTCGGTGGCCGTCCCGACGTGCAGCGCGCTCGTCGAGGCCGGGTAGGCGTCCTGGATGTACTCGCGGGCCACGCACCCCAGCTTCACCACGTTCATGTGGGCGTTGGCGGACTGGAGCGGGTCGAAGGTCCACGCGACCAGGTCGAGCCCCGCCGCCATCGCGAGGCGCCGCTGCTCGGCCTTCAGCCGCGAGCCGACGCCGGTGTTGCGGAACTCGGCGTCCACGCCCACCATGTGCGACCACTGGTAGGGCCGGCCGTCGCGGATGCCCGGCAGCGAGAAGGCGAACCCGGCGAGGCGGGTGCCCTCGAACGCCCCGAGCACGACGCCGCCGATGCGGGCCGCCACCTGCAGCACCAGGATCGGCACGAGGTCTTCGTCGCTCGTGGTGCCCCACACCTGGCGCTCGAGCGCGAACACCTGCCGGAACTCGTGGACGGTCGTCAGGGCGCGAATGTCCATGTCGGTCCTCCCGCGTTCACTCTCGTCCCGGCGCACCCGGGCGGTCACCCGCCGAGCAGCAGCCCCGGCAATTCGGACAGGCTGGCGATCACGGGCGTGCCGGCCGGCGTCGCCTCGCCCGCCGAGCCCTCGCGCCTGAGCAGCACGGCGCGCATGCCGACCGCCCGGGCCCCTTCGACGTCGTGCCGGAAACTGTCGCCCACCATCACCGCGTCCCCGGGCTCGACCGCCATCAGCCGCAGCGCGGTGAGGAAGATGCTCGGGTGAGGCTTATTGTACCCGTGTTCCAAAGATGATACAGCCACCGACACGAGACCGCCGAAACCAAAGTGGCTCTGCAGCGACTCGAGCGACCGGTGGGTGTTCGAGATGAGGCCGATGCGGACGCCGCGGTCGCGCAGCGCGCCGAGCGTCGGGCGCACGTCGTCGTACAGCTCGAAGTGGCGGCAGGCGGCCCATTCCCGGTAGATCTCCTCGGCGCAGGCGTCGATGGCCGCCCCGTTCCCGCCCATTCGCTCGATGATGTGCCGGATGTAGCGGACGTAGAAGGCCGGGTCGTAGGCGTGGTCGTCCGACTCGTGCAGCAGCGCCGACGCGCTGGCGACGGCGGCCGAGAACGCCGAGGCGTCGCAGGGCCCGATGCGGTGCTTCTCGCAGAACCGGCGGTAGCCCTCGCCCTGGAAGGTGGGGCCGGGGTAGATCAGCGTGAAGTCCACGTCGAAGAAGACGGCGCGCGGCGCGGGGCGGCCCTGCGCGGTCATGACACGCCCCGCGGCTCGCCCGGCCCCGCCACGGTCACCGTCGCGCGCTCGGGCGCGAGGAACCGCCGGGCCGCCGCGTTCACCTCGTCGAGCGTCACACCCGACAGCAGCCCGGGCAGGCGCACGTCGTGGTCCATGCCGAGGCCGAACTGCTCGCACGACAGCAGGAACGCGGCGATGCCCGCGTGCGTCTCGAGCATGCGCGGCATCGACCCGACGAGGTACTGCTTCGACGAGGCCAGCTCCGCGGCGGTCACGCCCTCCCCGGCCATGCGGCGCACCTCCTCGTCGATCGACGCGACGGCGCGGTCCACGTTGGACGGGTTCACGCCGGCGCGGATCACCAGCGGCCCCTCGCCGAGGTTCGGCTCGAACGCGCTGAACACGTAGTAGGCCATCCCCTGCCGCTCGCGGATGCTGTCGCCCAGGCGGCCGCCGAGCGCGTACTCGCCCAGGACGTTGTTCATCAGCAGCAGCGCGTAATACGCCGGGTCGCGCCGCGCGATCGTGTTGAACCCGTACGCGATGTCGGCCTGGGCCTTGTCGGCCATCGGGAACGTCTCCAGGCGCCGCCCGTCCGGCGGCGGCGGCGGCGCCACCGCGACCGGATCGACGGGGCCGCCGGTCCAGTCGCCGAACGCGCGGCCCACCTCGTCGAGCACGCGCGGCGCCTCGACGTCGCCGACGACCACGACGACCAGGCCGGCCGGCGAGAAGCGCGCCTGCCGGAAGGCCTCGAGCGCCTGGCGGTCGATGCGCCCGACGCTGTCGAGGCTGCCCTTGACCCGGCGGCCGTAGGGATGCCCGCCGGGGTACAGCAGCGCCAGCTCCTCCTCGACGGCCACCATCGCGGGATTGTCCTGGTCCTGCCGGATGGCGGTGACGATCTCGCCGCGGCGCGTCTCGAGATCCCCCTCGGGCAGGCTCGGGTTGCGGGTGACGTCGGCCAGCACCGGCAGGATGACCGGGAAGTCCTCGGACAGGCAGGTGCACGAGACGACGAACGAGTGGCGCGTCGCCGAGACGGTCAGCGAGACGCCGCGGCCGTCCAGCAGGTCGGCGATCTCGTCGCCGCTGCGCGACCCGGTGCCCCGGTCGATCATGCGCGACAGGAAGTGCGCCGTCCCGTCGAGCCCCGGCGGGTCGGCCGCCGCCCCCGCGGGCAGGGAGACCACGATGGTCGCCGCCGGCGTCTCGCGGGACGGCCGGGCGATCACGGTCGCGCCGTTCGGCAGGCGCTCGCGCACGGGGGACAGCCCGCGCGGGGTCCCGGTCGTCATGCCAGCCCCCCGTCGCCGGATTCGCCCCGAGGCAGCGGCTCGAACCAGCCGACGGTGCGGTTGGCCGGCCGGAGCACGCGCGCCGCCGCCCGCGCCACGTGTTCGCGCGACACGGCGCGGATGCGGTCCCCGATCGACAGGTAGAGGCCCGCGGAGGCCACCGTCTCGAAGTACCCGAGCTGGTGGGCGATGTTGGTGACGCTGTCGCTCTCGAACACGAGCCGCGCCCGGAGCTGGTTCCGGGCTTTCTCCAGCTCCCCGGCCGAGATCCCCTCGCGCGCCAGCCGGTCCAGTTCGGCCACGGTGGCCCGCTCGACGGCCTCGCGCGGCGCCCCCTCGCGCGCCGTCACCGACACGGTGTAGAGGTACGGGTCGGCCGTCGGCATGAGGCCGCCCGAGACGGCCGACGCCAGCCGCCCCTCGACGAGCGCGCGGTAGAGCCTGGCGCTGCGCTGCGGCGGCGGCGTGCGGAAGCTCGCCCAGAGGTTCACGCCCTTCGCGCCCGTCAGCACCGCGTCCACGACCAGCATCGGGAAGAAGTCGTCGTCGGTCGCGGCCGGCGCGTGGAAGGCGACCTTGAGGTAGGCGGTCGTGCCTTCCTTCCGCACGACGACGCGCCGCTCGCCGAGCTGGTCGGGCTCGGCGGTGATCCGCCGCTCGGGCACCTCGCCAGGCGCGATCTCCCCGAACCGGCGCCGGACGCGGTCGATCGCGTCGTCGGTCTCCACGTCGCCGACGACCACCAGCGTGGCGTTGTTCGGGACGTAGTAGCGCCGGTAGTGGGCGTAGAGGTCGTCGCGTGTCATCCGCCGCAGGTCGGGCAGCCACCCGATCGTCGGGTGGCCGTACGGGTGCGCCTTGAACGCCGCCGCGTTGACCTCGATCTCCAGGAGCTGGTCGGGATCGTTCTCGCTCCCCTGCAGCTCGGAGATGATGACGGTCCGCTCCGACTCGCACTCGTCGGGGTCGTAGAGGCCGTTGGCCATCCGCTCGGCCTCGATGAACAGCATCCGGTCGAGCGCGTCGCGCGTGGCGGTCTCGAGGTAGGTCGTCTGGTCGATCCAGGTGTAGCCGTTCCAGCTGCCGCCGAACTCCTCGATGATCCCCTTGATCCGCTCGCGGGGAATGTGGGTCGTCCCCTTGAAGTTCATGTGCTCGACCCAGTGCGAGATCCCGGTGAGGCCGGCCGCCTCGTCGCGCGACCCGACCTTGTACCAGCACCAGACCGAGGCCAGCGGGGCGGCGTGGACTTCCTGGACGAGGACCGTCAGGCCGTTGTCGAGCACCGCCGTGCGGAGGGGGAGCGCATCGCCCACCGGGCCATTATAGATGGACGGGAAGCCGGCCGGCGCCCCAGCATGTAGAATGAAAGGATCGTCAGGCGAGGGGCGAACGACGTTATGGCCGACTGGAAGGACACGCTGAACCTGCCGCGGACCGGGTTCCCCATGAAGGCGAACCTGCAAACGGCCGAGCCCAAGGCCATCGAGCGCTGGGACGCGATGGACCTGTACGGCCGCATCCGCGAGCGCCGCCGCGGGGCGCCGAAGTTCGTGCTCCACGACGGCCCGCCCTACGCCAACGGCCGGATCCACCTCGGCACGGCCCTCAACAAGGTGCTCAAGGACTTCATCGTCCGGTCGCGGACGATGGCCGGGTTCGATGCCCCGTACGTGCCGGGCTGGGACTGCCACGGCCTGCCGATCGAGCTGAAGGTGGACCGCGAGCTGGGGCCGAGGAAGCGCCAGATGTCGATCGGCGACTTCCGCCGGGCGTGCCGGGCGTACGCCGCGAAGTTCGTGGACATCATGCGGGCCGACTTCAAGCGCCTCGGCGTGTCGGGCGACTGGGCCCACCCCTACCTGACGATGAACTACGGCTACCAGGCCGCGATCGTCCGCGCCCTCGGCCGGTTCGTCGAGCGGGGGATGGTCTACAAGGGCAAGAAGCCGGTGCACTGGTGCATCCACTGCCGCACGGCGCTGGCCGAGGCGGAGGTGGAGTACGAGGCGCACACCTCGCCGTCGATCGTCGTCGAGTTCCCGTTCACGCCCGAGGCGGCGCGCGAGATCGGCGGGCGCGTGCCCGAGCTGGCCGGCGCGGCCAACCTCTCGGTGCTCATCTGGACGACGACGCCCTGGACGATCCCGTCGAACCTGGCGATCGCCTTCCACCCCGACTACACCTACGGCGCCTACCCGGTGGGCGGGACGACGGTGGTGGTGGCCGAGGACCTGGCCGAGTCGGTGTCGAAGCAGGTCGGCCGGGCGTTCGGCGCGCCCGTGGCCCGCTTCCCCGGCCGCGTGCTCGAGGGGCTGCGCTTCCGCCATCCCCTCTACCGGCGCGACTCGGTCGGCGTGCTGGCCACTTACGTCACGCTCGACCAGGGCACGGGGGCGGTGCACACGGCGCCGGGCCACGGCTCCGACGACTTCACGACGGGCGTCTCGTACGGCCTCGACATCTACGCGCCGGTCGGGCCGGGCGGCCAGTTCCTCGACGACGTGGAGCTGTTCGGCGGGCAGCGGGTGTTCGACGCCAACCCGCGGATCGAGGAGGCGCTGGCCGAGCGCAGCCGGCTGTGGCACCGCGCCGACTTCGAGCACTCGTACCCGCACTGCTGGCGCTGCCACAACCCGGTGATCTTCCTGGCCACCTCGCAGTGGTTCGTGGCGATGGACGCGACCGGCCTGCGCGAGCGGGCGGTCGAGGCGGTCAGGCGCACGTCGTGGCTCCCCGCGTGGGGCGAGGAGCGCCTGACGCTGATGCTGCAGAACCGCCCCGACTGGTGCATCTCGCGCCAGCGCTCGTGGGGCGTGCCGATCCCGGCGGTGGACTGCGTCGCGTGCGGCGAGGCGGTGCTGACCGCCCCGCTGGTCGAGCGGGCGGCGGCGATCTTCGCCGGGCAGGGGGCCGACGCCTGGTACGACCGGCCCGTCGAGGAGTTCCTGCCCGAGGGGCTCGCGTGCCCGAAGTGC
>JAJXZZ010000118.1 GCA_021779795.1 Acidobacteriota bacterium
TGCGAAGACCAGGGGATAGGGACGAGGACCGACAGAGTAGTGGCTAGTGGCCAGTGGCTAGTGAATCACGCGTGACCCGCGGATCGACTGACCACTGATCACTAGCCACTAGCCACTAGTGTCCGGTTAAGACTTTCGACTGAGAGCGTAACTCTCTGATCTCTCAGATGTTAAGGTCCATGACGGCCGTGATCGATTTGAATTCGGACCCCGCGATCGGTTCAGCTGTGTCGCCCGCGAGGCGACCTGATGAACAACGGCCGTTCGATCTTCGCTCAGCTCATCGACCATTTGCCGATCCACGATTTTCGCAAATGCGTCGAGCGGTACGACGGCAACCGCCGCGTCCGCAGTTTCTCGTGTTGGGACCACCTGCTCTGCCTGGTCTTCGCCCAGCTCACCTATCGCGAGAGCTTGCGCGACATCGTCGCGTGTCTGCGCGCGGTGGACGGGCGGTTGTACCACATGGGGATCCGCGGCACCGTGTCGCGCAGCACGTTGGCCGACGCGAACGAACAGCGCGACTGGCGGATCTATGCCGACTTCGCCCAGGTGCTCATTCGCGAAGCGCGGCGGTTGTATGCCGGCGACACCTTCGGCGTCGACGTGGCGAACACGGTCTACGCGTTCGACTCGACGACGATCGATCTCTGCATGTCCTTGTTTCCGTGGGCCAGCTACACGCGCACGCAACATGCGATGAAGCTGCACACCTTGCTGGACCTGCGGGGCAATATCCCTACGTTTATTCGGATTACGCCGGCGCGCCTCCACGATGTCAACGTGCTCGACGATCTCACGCCGGAGGCCGGAGCCTTCTATGTGATGGACCGCGGCTACTTGGACTTCGAACGGTTGTACCGCTGGACCTTGGCGGGCGCGTTCTTCGTCACGCGCGCCCGCAAGAACTTCCGGTTCGACCGCGTCGACTCGCGCCCCGGCGACAAGAGGACCGGCGTGCAGTGCGATCAGACGATTCGTCTGGTATGGTTCTACTCGTCGCGTGGGTACCCTGGCGACCTTCGCCGAATCCGCTATCGAGACCCGCAGACGGGCAAGCGCCTGGTGTTCTTGACCAACAACTTCACGCTGCCGGCTGCCGTGATCGCCGACTTGTATCGCTGCCGTTGGCAGGTCGAGCTGTTCTTCAAATGGATCAAGCAACACCTGCGGATCAAGGCGTTCTACGGCACGTCGGAAAACGCGGTCAAGACGCAGGTGTGGACGGCCGTGTGCAGCTATCTGCTCGTCGCGATCGCCCGACAACGACTCAAGCTGGACCTGAACCTCTACACAATGCTCCAGATCCTCAGCGTCTCGATCTTCGAGAAAACGCCCATAAATCGGGCCTTCTTGCTGACCGATCTGAATGTTGGCGGGGGCGTCGACCATAACCAGTTGAGTCTGTTGGACTTTTAACCGGACGCTAGTGGCCACTAGCCACTAGCCACTAGCCACTAGCCACTAGCCACTAGCCACTACTCTTCACTCCGCCCTCTTGACCATTTCCCCCGCCCTGATCGCCACCGCCAACCTGTTCTCTTTGGGCGGGTACGGGCAGTCGTACGTCGGGTTGTAGGCGCAGTACGGGTTGTACGCCTTGTTGAAGTCGACGACGTAGACGCCGGTGGGGGAGCGGGCGATATCGAGGTAGCGGCCCGCGCGGTAGGTCTCCTTGCCGGACGTCAGGTCCGTGAACGGCACGAACAGGTGGTCGGCCGACTCGCCGACCTCGCGGTACGCCGACAGGTGGAGCAGCCGCCCGTCGAGCGTGAACGCCAGCGTGCCGAGCTTTTCCATCTGCCGCGGCTCGTGCGTCGAGGTCTGCATCTCCACGCGCTGCCGCGCCGCCGGCGGGTCCTCGGTGAACGAGGCCGGCACGGCGTAGGCCGGGTCGATCGGGAAGTAGGCGAGCGGCAGGAACGTGTCGTGATCCGCGAACGGGATCGGCTCGGCCGACGCGCGGAACGCCGCGTCCTTCGCCGCGCGCGCCGAGGCGACCGACTCGACGTAGTTCGACTCGTCCGGCGGCCGCGACGAGCACGCGGCGACCAGCAGGACCAGCACGCCAAGGATCAACCGTCGTGACATTCTCGCCTCACGCCCTACGCCTTACGCCTCACGACAATCCGCCCCGGATACCGCCGGGCTTCAGCCCTGCGCCGCTGTCGCCTCACGGCAGCCCCGGCGCCTCACCCGACGGCTCGAGGCTCAGGCCTGCCCCAGCAGGTCCGCGATCGCGTCGGCCACTTCGCTCACGCGGCCGTCGAACAGGTGGTCGGCCCCGTCGATCACGACGAGTTCCTTCGGCTCGGCCGACTGGCCGTACAGCTCCCACATGCCGCGGAGCGGGCAGATGTCGTCGCGCTCCCCGTGGATGAAGTGCTTCGGCTTGGCCGAGTTCTTCACGGCCGAGAAGTCGTACAGCCTCGACGGCACCGCGATGCCGACCAGCGACGTCACCCGGTCGTCGTCGGCGCCCGCCGTCATGGCCACCCAGGAACCGAACGACACGCCGGCCGCCCAGAGCGGGACGCCGGGGCAGCGCCGGGCCATGAACTCGAGCGCGGCCCGGTAGTCGGCCAGTTCGCCCTCGCCGCCCGAGAATGCGCCGTCGCTGACGCCGACGCCCCGGAAGTTGAAGCGCAGCACCGCGCACCCGAGGCGGCAGAACGCCTTGGCCGCCTGGTAGACGACCCTCGTGTGCATCGTCCCGCCATACTGCGGGTGCGGATGCGCGAGGACGACGGCCGCCGTTGGCACGGGAACGAGCGCGGCGGCCCTGGTGCTGGTGCCAGGCTCGGCAGACCCGGTTCCGGGCGACGGAGTGCCGGTGGTGCAGAGGGCCTGCGGGTCGTCGATGAGGGCTTCGAGGATGCCGGCGGGTCCTGGAATGTGCTGGATCATTGGGTACGCCTTGCAGGCGACGACGAGAACCTGATCATCGGGCGATCTTGCGATCTTGCGATCTGACGGCCACGCACGCCGAACCCCGCACTTCGCACGATCGCACGATCGCACGATTGAAAGCTTCGGCCTGCCGTACTTCGCACGATCGCACGATTGAACGTTTCGCCCCGCCGCGCTTCGCACGGGCCGCGAAGTTGCGCTGCCCTTTCGGCCGTCGCCAACGCTAGCGGCTCTGCCTCAGGTCGGCCGCGGAGGGATACCCCGGTATCCCCTTGGCCGCCCGAACGGCCCGCAGGATCGCCTGCGAGACGGCGTCCGCGGCCAGCGCGCCGATGGTCGTCAGGTCGGCCGGCCCGGGCTTCGTGCCGGTGGCCAGGGCGAAGATCGTGTCGCCGTCCTCCGGCGTGTGGGCCGGCGAGATCGTGCGCGCCAGGCCGTCCTGCGCCATCTGCGCCATCTTGGTCGCCTGCGCCTTGGTGAGCGCGGCGTTGGTCGCCACGACGCCGATCGTCGTGTTTCGGCCGAACGCGGCGGAGCGGTCGAGGGCTCCCGACCGGATCAGCGCGCGGGCGTCGGCGAGCCCCTTGCCGTCGGGCGTGCGCACGCCGGCGACGACACGGTTGGTCGCCGGATCGATCACGTCACCGACGGCGTTGACCGCAACCAGCGCGGCGACCACGAGGCCCGAGGGCAGGGTGATGGCCGCGGTGCCGAGGCCGCCGCGCATCGCGCGCGCGGTGCCGGCCAGCTTGCCGACCGTGGCGCCGGCGCCCGCGCCGACATTTCCCTCGGCCACCGGGCCAGCCGACGCGGCCTCGGCCGCGCGGTAGCCGCACTCGGCCGTCGGCCGGATGCGCGGGTCGCCCACGTTCAGGTCGAACAGGACGGCGGCCGGGACGATTGGGACCTTGCCGAAGGCGGTGTCGAACCCCTGGCCGTGCTGCTCGAGGTAGCGCATCACGCCGGTGGCCGAATCGAGGCCGAACGCGCTCCCGCCCGTGAGGACCACCGCGTTGACCTTCTGGACCGTGTCGATCGGGTTGAGCAGGTCGGTCTCGCGGGTTCCGGGCGCCGATCCGCGCACGTCCACGCCGCCCACGGCCCCGTCGCGGGCGATCACCACCGTGCAGCCGGTGGGCCTGCCCGGCATGGTGAACTGGCCGACCTCGAGGCCGGCGACCGCCGTCAGGCCGGCGGAAGAAGGCGCCTGCGCGCGGGAATCGGCATTCATGGTGATGGCGGCGGCCAGCGCCGCGGCAAGGGCGAAGGGAATCGCAAGGTTCCGCATGGTGAAAGCGTCACTTCATGATACGCCACCGCCGGTTTCCCGTGGCTGGGCGGGGGCTCAGCCCGGGCGGTGGATCCTGCGGAATGGATCAGACGGGCGGGTCGGATCCAATAGTGTGGATCCCAGAGAACTGGGGTTACGGACGAGGGGGCCACGAGTATTTTAAGGCTTTATCCATCAATTGCTTGCAGATTGGCATGAAAGGCCGCTTGGCCGGACGGGCATGGCGCGTCAATTGCGTAGCAAATGCGTTCGGTGCCATGGGTCTGCGCGGCCGGCGGATGTCGATCGTGGGCCGCGTCCGGAGACGGGTTACTGCTCTTCAGGAGGAAGTTATGGAGCGAGCAGGTCTCGCGGCGTTCGGATTGACCCGGAAATCGGCGTGGCGGTTCATCTTGCTCTTGGTGCTCGTCATCGGACTGCCGCTGGCGGCGGCGGCCCAGAACACCGGCAGCGTGACCGGTGTCGTGACCGACACGACCGGCGGCGTGCTGCCCGGCGTGACCGTGACCCTGAAGGGCGCCACGCCCGGCGCGGGGAACACGACGGTTACCGACGCGAGCGGCAAGTATGCCTTCGACAAACTGGCGCCCGGCGCCTATACCGTCAGCTTCGACCTGTCCGGCTTCGCCAAGCAGTCCGTCCCGGTCACCGTTGCGGCTGGCCAGGCGGCCGCCGTGGAGACGAAGCTCCAGATCGCCGGCCAGACCGAGGCGGTCCAGGTGACCGGCACGCTGATTCCGCGGCCGACGCTGGAAGCGATGAGCCCGGTCACGACCCTCGAGCCGGCCGAGCTGACCTACCGCGGCATCAACCGCGTGGAGGACCTGCTCACCAGCCTGCCGCAGGTGTTCGTGGCGCAGAACTCGTCGGTGTCCAACGGCGCGTCGGGCACGGCGACGGTGGACCTGCGGTACCTCGGCACGCAGCGCACGCTGGTCCTGATCGACGGGAAGCGGATGCCGCAGGGCGACGCGTTCTCGACGGGCGGCGACCTCAACTTCATCCCGTCGGCGCTGGTCAAGCGCGTGGACGTCCTGACGGGCGGCGCGTCGGCGACCTACGGCGCGGACGCGGTGGCGGGCGTCGTGAACTTCGTGCTCGACCGCGACTTCACCGGCTTCAAGGGCGGTGTCGAGTACAGCGCCTACCAGCACAACAACAACAACGCCTACGCCGACCAGATCAACGCGGCCAAGGGGTTCAGCATCATCAAGGGCAACCGGTGGAACGACGGCCCGATCGACTGGAACATCGCGTTCGGCAGCAAGCTGGCCGACGGCAAGGGGCACGCGTCGTTCTACCTCGACTACCGCAAGACCAACGCGATCACGAAGGATCAGCGCGACTACACGAACTGCTCGGTGCTGAGCACGAGCGGGACGTGCGGCGGGTCGTCCACGAGCCCGACGGGCCGGTTCTTCGTCGACAGCGGGCCGTACGGGAGCTACACGATCGACCCGGCCAGCGGCCAGATGATTCCCTGGGACAGCAAGTACCTCTACAACTACGCGCCGCGGAACTTCATGCAGCGCCCGGACCGCCGGTGGGCGGGCGGCGCGTTCCTGAACTACGACATGAACAAGTACATGACCCTCTATGGTGATGTCATGTTCATGGACGACCAGACCGACGCGCAGATCGCCGAGTCGGGCGACTTCGGCAACACGCTGACGATCGACTGCCGGAACCCGCTGCTGAACGCGTCGGAGATCCAGTATCTCTGCACGGACCAGGGCTACAACACGACCGACAACTACACCGCCCCGGTTCAGATCCTCCGCCGCAACATCGAGGGCGGCGGCCGCGTGAGCCACCTGAACCACACCGACCTGCGCTACACGGCCGGGATGAAGGGCACGCTGAACAGCGTGTGGAGCTACGACGTGTACGCCCTGCAGGCGACCGTGCGCTCGCCGCAGTCGTACTCGAACGACCTCAACTACGTCCGCATCCAGAACGCCCTGAACGTGGCGCCGGACGCCAACGGGAACCCGGTGTGCACGAGCGACCTGGAGAACGGGTGCGTGCCGTGGAACATCTGGACGCCGGGCGGCGTCACGGCGCAGCAGCTGGCGTACCTCAGCCTGGACGAGGTGCTGGACAGCGGCACGCGGACGCGCGTGTTCAACACGACCTTCAAGGGCGACCTGAAGGACTACGGCGTCGTGTCGCCGTACGCCACCGAGGCCGTGAAGGTCGCGGTGGGCGGCGAGTACCGGCAGGAGTACCTGTTCGTGCACTCCGACTATCCGTTCGAGAACGCGCTGGGCGCGGGCTCGGGCGGGCCGACGCTGTCGGTCGAGGGCACCTACAGCGTCAAGGAGTTCTTCGCGGAAGGCCTGATCCCGCTGGTGCAGGACCGGCCGTTCGTGAAGGACTTCAGCCTCGACGCCGGCTTCCGCGAGTCGAAGTACAGCAGCACGGGCTCGCATGCCACCTACAAGGTGGAGCTGGCGTACGCGCCGACGGTTGACTTCAAGCTCCGCGCCGGCTACAACCGCGCGACGCGGTCGCCCAACATCACGGAACTGTACACGCCGCAGGGCCTCGGCCTGGGCGGCAGCTCGGATCCGTGCGCGGGCCCGACGCCGGCCTACTCGCCGGCGCAGTGCGCGCTGACCGGCGTGCCGACGTCGGAGTACGGCTTGGTGGCCGAGAACTCGGCCAACCAGTACAACACGCTCGGCGGCGGCAACCCGAACCTGGCGCCGGAAATCGCCAACACCTGGACCGCCGGCGCGGTCCTGACGCCGCGGCAGTACCTGCCGGGCTTCAACGCCACGGTGGACTTCTACGACGTGAAGATCAACAGCACGATCGGCTCGCTCGGGTCGAACGACATCCTGAACACCTGCGCGACGACCGGTCAGCTCTGCGATCTGATCCACCGCGACCAGTTCTTCTCCACGTGGCGGACCAATAGCGGCTACGTCATCACGACGAACCAGAACATCGGGCAGCTGCGGTCTCGGGGCATCGACATCACGGGGAACTACACCCGCCCGGTGCCGGGTGACCTCGGCGCGTTCAGCGTCAACCTGATCGGCACCTACCTGCTGAAGCAGTACATCAACACCGGCCTGTACTCGTACGACTGCGTGGGCTTCTTCGGCAACACGTGCGGCATCCCGACGCCCAAGTGGCGGCACCTGACGCGGTTCTCGTGGGAGACCCCGTGGAAGGTCACCGTCACCGCCGGCTGGCGCTTCATCGGCCCGGTCACCGAGGACTCGGGCAGCCCGAACCCGCACCTGGCGGACCCGGTTCGGTTCGGGGAACTCCAGGCCGCCGGCCACGACGCCTCCCACATCCCGGCGTTCAACTGGCTGGACATCGGCGTGACGTGGAAGATGTACAAGGGGATCACGTTCATCGCCGGCGTCAACAACGTATTCGACAAGGAGCCGCCGCTCGGCATCGGGTCGAGCCCGAACGACTACGGCGCCGGGTTCTACAACACGTACGATTCGCTGGGCCGGTACATCCACACCGGGTTCCAGTTCAGCTTCTAGGCAGGCGTTCTTGTAGGCCAGCCCTTCAGGGCTGGCGTGAGACGTCGGGGGCGGTTCCTTCGGGGGCCGCCCCCGTTTTTTGTACCGGGGACGTGGGGAGAAGCTGGGGATCGTGCGATCGTGCGATCTTGCGAAGTACGAAGTAGGAAGTACGAAGTAGGAAGGTCGCCCGGCTGTGGGCCCAGAGCCCAAAGCCCAGGGCCCGGAGCCCAAAGCCATTTCCAGACAACCCAGCCGGGCTGTGCCACCCCGATCCCGGTGGCTGGATCGCTTCGCTGTATCGATCCATTTCAATGGATCGAAAACCTCACGGCAATCGACCGCCAGGAACTTCACGAAGTTAATATCTTTATAATCAATAACTTGGATGCAGAGCTGCCGTTGCGGCAAGCTCTTCGATTGATGGCCCGGCAGTTGCATACTGATGCCCCCGAGTCGGCACGTGTCGACGCGGCCTTCGGTAACCCTCCTGACCTGGGGTGTTCCCTCCGATAGGCGTCGTCTCGTTTTCACGTGTCAGCGCTCTGACCGGAAATTTCTCCGGCGGAAGCGCGTTGTCGAGACTCTGTCTGTTTTGGTGGAGGATCAATGAATCGAAAGAGCTTGGTGGCGGCTCGACCGACCGCGCGCAACGCGTGGCGGTTCCTGCTGCTCGGGTTGCTCGTGCTGGCGCTTCCGCTGGCCGCCGCAGCCCAGACCGGCACCGGTCGGATCACCGGTGTCGTGACTGACACGACCGGCGGCGTGCTGCCCGGCGTGACCGTGACCCTGAAGGGCGCCACGCCCGGCGCGGGGAACACGACGGTTACCGACGCGAGCGGCAAGTATGCCTTCGACAAACTGGCGCCCGGCGCCT
>JAJXZZ010000119.1 GCA_021779795.1 Acidobacteriota bacterium
GAGGGCAGACTAAACCCCCCAAGTTGCTGAAAGCTAGCCTTTTGGCCGCCCCGCTGCCTTCGGCATCACCGGTCGCACGCGCAGCGTCGTCAACTGCGCCCCGTCCCGCGCCGCCCCCTCCTCGATCCGTTCCACCCGGTACCGCCCCTCGCGCAGGTAGTCGATGTGGGCCATCAGGAACGAGAACCCCGCCTTGCTCACCAGGCTGAGCCACGCCCCCTGCGCCGTCTCGTCCGGCGCCTCGGTCATCCCGCTCATGAAGGTGACCTGCGGCCACGAGGCGATCGCCACGCGCCCCGTCGCCGCCGCTGCCGCCGCGGGCGGCGCCAGCCGACTGCCCCTCGGCTCCCCGGTCTCGGGGTCCGAGTAGTAGATCATCGTGTCCTTGTAGATCTCCTCGTTGTAGACGTAAGGGCTGAAGCCCGCCGCCCACCGCCGGTACCGGTCCTGCTGCCGCACGCACATGGCGTGCACGTCGGCATTCGCGTTGATCTCGCGCACGATCGCCTCGCGCAGCGCCGCGACCGCTTCGCCCTGCTCGGGGTAACGGGGATCTCTCAGGCCGCTGAGCATCGTGTACCAGCCGCGCGGACTCCAATAGGCCCTGAATCCCGGCGCCACGTAACCCGAGAACGGCTGCACCCACTCGTGCGACGGGTAGCCGTGCGGGTTCAGGTAGATGTCGGGCAGCCAGGTGCGCCACAGCCGGCCCTCCACCTCGGCCTCGGGCAGCAGGCCGATGGCGCGCGAGGTGATGTCCATCCCGAGCGCGCTGTACCGCCCGGCGTGCAGCATCCAGGTCGGCGTCAGCTTCTGCAGCTCGTACGCCATCTGCGCCCCGTCCGGGTTCAGCGTCGGGCACAGGATGACGTTCACCTTCTGCAGGATCTTCCGGTAGGCCGGGTCGGTGGCCAGCAGCTGCCCCAGCCTCAGGAGGTGGCCCGTGGACGACACCTCGTTGGCGTGCTGGCGGCCGATCATCAGGATGGTCGGCTTGTAGGCCGTCAGCTTCGCGATCGACGCCAGCTCGCCCTCGGCCGGAAGGGTGATCTCCATCGCCGAGATGTCTCGCCCGCGGTACGACTCGCCGACCTTGTAGCTGTGAACCCCCGGGTAGGCCGAGAGCCCGGCGACGATCCGCTCCGACTCGTCGGGGCCGATGATGTGATCCCACGTGACCGCGGGCGCGGCAGAGCCGGCCGGCGCCTTCCGCACGTTCGACGCCATCGACTCGCCCGTGTTCCGCAGCACGCGGCGCGTGCGCGCGTCCTGGAGATCGACGGCGACCGCCACCCGGTCCACGTGGTCGAACGACAGGGTGGTCCGGTAGAGGCCGGCCGCCTGCAGCCCCGCCAGCGCGTCGAGGGCGTCCACCGCGCGCCCGGCCTGCTTGTCGTCCTTCGCCTCGACCTGGAGTTCGATCTCGCTCACCCGGTCGTCCCGGGCCACGGCCCGCACCACCTTCGGGGCGGTCGTGTCGATGCGCGCCAGGTCGCGCGAGACGACGGTGGGCGCGCCGGCCCCCTTCTCCTTGTAGGTCACCTCGAGCTTCGCCTTCGTCGAGGCGTTGCCGGCGTAGAGGATCCGGGCTTCGCCCGGCTTGCCCGCGCGCGCCGGGTGGACGATGGGGAAGACCTTGCCGGGGGCGTTGAGGCGGTTCTTCGTCAGCGTCCGCCCCATGGCCGAGAAGAAGTCGAGCGTGACGAAGTAGATGTCCTCGTGCAGCGCCTCGAGCGACGACACGCGCTCCTCGTCCACGCCGATGGCCTCGTCCGGCTCGCTCATCCAGACCTCGATGTCGAGGTCGCGGTGGAACGGCTGCTTGTCGGCCGTCGGCTTGCCGCCGGTCACCTTCATCACGTGCTCGTACACCCGCGGCAGCACCTTGGCCTGGTAGTAGTCCCAGAAGCGTTCGGGATCGGTTTCGATCCGGGCGTCGGCCACCGGCTGCCCGTTCGCGCGCGCGCTCAGCCAGCCGGTCGTCACCTCGACGCGCGACCATCCCGGGAACTTCTCGAGGTACTCGCGCTCGACGAACTTCGGGCTGAACGACCCGCGGTAGATCACCTGGCCCCGCCCGTCCATCGCCTCGAGCGAGTAGATCGCCTTCGCGTCGTCCGCCATCTCCATGTGGAAGGCGCTCGTGGGGATGCCGAGGTCGCGCTGGAAGATCTCGTCCACCGGGTACAGCTCGTGGAGCCAGCGCGTCGGCACCTCGTAGAACTTGTACTTCTTCGAGAGGTCGAGCTTGTGCGAGGCGACGCGGATCCGGATCGACCGGGCGCCTTTGCCCTTCAGCGCCGGCAGCACCTCCTCGGTCAGCCACGAGTAGCCCTGCTTGTAGGCGGACAGCACGCGGACGTGCGCGTCGGCGGCCCCGGCTCTCTTGAGCGCCTCGCGCGTTTCCGCCTCGAGCGACGTACGCACTTCCCGCGGTTCGCTCAGCCGCGCCTCGAGATCGACGGTCGCCCCCGCCTTGACCTTCGGCAGCACGTCGGACGCGAGCTTCGCGCGGAAGTCGTCCACCTCCCAGGGGATCGGGACCTTGTCCTCGAACACCGCGGCCGGGTCGGTGATGCCCTGGCTCGCCACGGTCACGGCCGCCGACGGGCCGAGCGCCGCCTTCACCAGCGACGCCAGGTGCGCGTCGAGCGCCTTGTCGCCCTTCTCGATGAACAGCCTGGCGTCGAACGACTCGACCGGCTTCTCCTTGACCTCGTCGAGGATCCCCTTCAGCTCCACGGCCGCCAGGCTGGCCTGGCCGGCGCCGCTCTTCGCCCCGAGAAAGCGCGTGACCTCGCGCGAGAGGTCGCCGAGCGTCAGGGCGCCGCGTTGGACGTCCCAGAGGCAGGGCATGCGGCCGGCCAGGTAGCGGCTCGCGGCCATGGTGCCCGCGGGATCGGCTCCCGCCACCACGGTGGCCGTGGCCTTGCCGAACGCGCGCGGCACCACCTGGATTTCCCCTTCGCCCGGCCGCAGGTCGTCGAGGCGCGTCTTGCCGATCTTCACGAGCTGTTGCACGAGCGTGTTGTTCCGGCCCACGAGGATCGGGCTCCGCTCGTTGCCCGGCTCCCGGACCTTCTCGTCGCGCCGGGCGATGGGGAGCGTGATGCCGGTCGTCTCGAGACCCAGCCGGGCCGCGATGGAGGCGGCGCCGAGCGAGTCGCTCGCGTCGCCGACGATGACGCTCGTGTCGGTGCGGTCGGGGATCCGGTCCTGGTAGGCGTCGCCGTACCAGCCGTCGATCTAATAGGTGTTGGCGAGGTCGAATGCCTTGGCGGGCGCGAGCCTCGGCTCGATCACGCCGGCGGCATTGGGCTCGGGCGCGAACTCGTCGGGATCGACCGGCGGCGTCAGCGTCCGGGCGTTCAAGCCCGACCGGCGCACGGCCACCTCGCCGCGCCTGGCGCCGCCGGCTACGACGGTCACCGTGGTGGCCGCGGCCTCGGCGAAGTCCAGCGTCCGCTCCTGCTCGCCGCGCCGGTGCGCCGCGTCGAGATCGGCCAGCGCCTGCAGCGCCCGCGCGGCCCGGGCGGCCGGCACGACCACGCGCACGCCGACCGAGGCGATCCCGCGCCGGTCGGCATCGACGACGAGCGACTCCACGCGCGCGGCGGCGCCGCCGGCGCCTTTCGAGTCCAGGAAACCCGCGACCTGCCGCTCGACGGCGTCGAGCCTGATGCCGGTCATGTTCCACAGCCGCGGCAGTCGGGCGGCAAGTTCCACGCCCGCCGCCAGCGTCCCGGCCGCGTCCCCGCCGGCCACCACGATGCCGGCCGGCCCGCCGAGCGGCGAGGAAACCAGCGCGATGAGGCCCTGGCCGGGCTGGAGCGGCTTCAGGTCGACGGCGCCTCGCGCGGCAAGCTGCTTGACGAACACGTTGTCGCGGCCGACGAGGATCGGGAGGGCCACATCGGCCGGCGACGTCACCTCGGCGTCCGTCACGACGAGCGGCAGCGTCAGCGCCGTCGTCTCGTAGCCCAGGCGGGCGGCGATGTTGGCCGCCGCCTCGACGTCCTCGGAGGTCGCCGCCGCCGGCACGATCACGCGGGCGGCCACCGAGTCGTCGAGGCCGTCGCCGTTGGTGTCTCGAACGGCCGCGCGCGGTCCGCCGTAGACGCCGGCCAGCGAGTCCAGGCGGCCTGGCGGGTTCGTCGATTGGGCTGTCGGGGATTGGCCGGTGACGGCGACGGTGGCGAGGGCTAAAGTAGCAAGGCCGACGAGCGCCGACTTGAACACGCGCGTTCCTCCTATTGGGTCCACGACCGTCCGTCTCGCTTCATCGTCAGCGGCATGAGGTCGAGCCGACGGAGCAGGGCGCTCCGCTCCTGCTCGCCGATGGCGATGAAGACCACGGCCATCTGGCGCCCCACGGGAGCCGTAACCGAGTTCGGCGGGGGCGAGCCGGCCGCGAGCGCCGCGACGAACTCGTCGCGGTCCCTTGGCGTGTCCCAGGTGGTCACCCAGACGCCCTGCAGGTCCCGGGTCGTGGCCAGGGTGCGGGCGCCGCCCCGGTTCGAGAGCAGGAAGAAGCGGTCGCCGCCCCAGCCGGAAGCGCCCGCGTTGGTCCACGCGGCGGGCGACTGCAGGCTCATGAGGTCACGCCGCGAGTCGTGGGGCTCGGTGAGAATGGCGGTCAGGAACTCGCCGATCGTGTCGCGGTGCAGGATGCGGCGCCCGGGCCGCGAGAGCCACAGCGTCATCGCCTTGTCGTCGATGACGACCGGGTCGTCGCGGCGGGCCGCGTCCCAGTACTTCTCGGGATGCAGGATCTGCTCGCTCGAGAGAGGGAGCGAGCGGCGCGCGGCCAGCAGGGCCTCGCCCACGGCGCGGTTGTCGGGCTGCGCCAGCAGCGTGGCCAGGTCGCCGCGGGCCAGGAACGCCGTGCCTGCGATGTACGACCCGAACATCGCCGAGAAGTAGCGCGGGAGCTGCGACAGCATGCTCGCCCGCTGCAGCTCCTCGGCGACGTACTGCGACAGGTCCATCATCGAGAAGCGGCCCGAGCGCTGCGCGGCGGCCATGGCCTGCAGCATCAGCGACGTGGCCGAGCCCTCGCCGAGGGCGGTGGCCACGAACGCCCGGTCCTCGCTGCCGTCGCCCGACTTCAGCAGGCCGTCCAGGCCGACGTACTGGTCGTCGAGCGCGTGTGTCAGCTCGTGTGAGAGCACCATCCGCTCGACGAACGGCGGGAGCGGGTTGGGGCGATCGACCAGCCGCAGCGTGCGCGTGGCGGGCTCGTAGTAGCCGGCCACCTGCTGGTCGAGCACCTCGAGGCTCGTGTCGAGCAGGCTGCAGTCTGGCGGGATGAGGCCGGCAACCCTGAGGAACGCCTGCACGCGTGCGCGATGATCGGGCTTGTCGGCCTCGACCAGGATGCGCCGCATCTCGGTATGGGCGTGCGAGAGGGAGACCCGCTCCTTCTTGACGGGGCGCTTGAACGTCCAGCCTCGCAGCTGCTCGACCTCGCGCGCCACCTCGTCGGCCGTGCGCGCCAGCGCGTCGGGCGGCCGCGCCGCGACATCGCGGCGGACGGCCGCCGAGACGCGCTCGGCCGGGCCCGCCGAGATCAGCCCGAGTGTCGCGAACAGCGCCAGCGCGGATGCCGCGCGAATCCGGATGGTCATCGCGTCGCCCGCACTCAATGCGCCGGCTGCGGGTTGCGGACGGCCAGGAGCACCGAGGCCGCGCCGTCGGCCCAGTGGTACCCGAACGAGAACGTCAGCGGCTTCACGTTTCGCCGATCCGCGTAGGCCGCGGCCATGTCGGGCTGGTAGCCGTAGTTGAAGTCCTTGATCGGCTTGTCGTACTTCCCGAAGAAGGTCAGCGTCCACTCGGGCGCCTTGAAGAACCGGAGCGGGACCCCGGAGTCATCCTCGAGGACGAGCCGCGAGCCGTGGAGCAGGACGCCGCGGATGACCGAGAAGTCGCGGCCGTGCAGCAGGTACGACGCCGACTTGAGGAACGTGGCGAACGGCGCCTCGTGCTCGAGGAACGGCACGACGCCAGGGTGCTGCGGGAGCGCCGCGTCCTGGGCCTGCGCGCGGAAGTAGACGAGCGTCTGCGGTTCGCGGCCCGGGCGCTCGAACACGATCTCGATGGCCGAGGCCGCGCGCTTGTCCTTCGACGGGGCGCTGCGGGGGCGCAGCTGGCCGTCGGGGGCGATCTCGAGGTCGCGCACGCTGACGATCCTGGCGTCCAGGCGCACGAGGGAAACCGCCATCAGCGGCAAGGTGCCGCGAAGTTCCGCGGCGGCCGTGTCCTCGAGCATGTGGCTGGTGATGAAATAGTTGCGCGAGAGCAGGTCGTTCAGCGCATGCCGCGTCTCCTCGAACAGCCTCGTCAGCCGCTCGGACGACAGGCGCTCGACAGGCGGCAGCGAGCCGATCGGCTCGAGGCCGAACAGGACGTAGCGCCGGCAGTCGGGGAACAGCAGGAACGCGTTCAGGATGTCCGGGCCGCTGAACGGGTACATCAGCGTGGAGCAGTCGCCGGTCGCCGGCGCGAGTTCGCGGTCGCGCCACGCCTTCATGTCGGCGAACCGCTCGGTGGTCGCCTGCGCCCACTGCGTGTCGAATTCCTGGTGCCACTCCTGCCAGGCGGGCTTGGCGGCGATGGCGGCGAGCGGGCTCGACGCGTCTGGCGTCATGCCGGCGAGGAGGCGGGCCGTGTCGGTGAGTTCATTCGAGGCCATGGCGCTGGCCGGGCGGGACGCGCGCGCCCGGCTGGCTTCGTGGCGTGAGGCCGCCCGGGTCGGCTGCCGGCAGCCGGAACCGGCCACCAGCGACAGGGTCAGGACGACGGGAACGAATCGAAACGCGGGCTTGAACATGGGACCTTTCGGCACGGGATGGGATGTGACCAGCACCATCCTACCAAGGCTTGTTGTGGGCGTCAGCAGGAAAGCGACGGGGGAGCGCGGCGTGGTGGCAGCGCCCCCTCCGGTCCATAATGGCCTGTGGCCGCCATCCGCCGCTCCACGACCCTCTCGCCCGGCCGGGCCGGCGCCCGCCTCGACGACTTCGTGGCGTCCTGGCTGGCCGATGAGTTGGGGCGCGAGTTGCCGAGGAGCGCCGTGCGCCGGCTGGTCATGGCTGGCGCGGTGGCCGTGGACGGCCGTCTCGCCCGTCGGCCGGGCCTGCCCCTGCGGGCGGGGTCCAGGGTCGAGGCCCGCGTGGACCAGGCGCGGCTGCCGCCGGCGACCGCCGGCCAGTGGGGGAGCGGAGCGACCGGAGCGGCAGCGGGCGTGCCCGAAGTCCTCTACCGCGACCGGTGGCTGCTCGCCGTGGCGAAGCCGGCGGGCCTGCAGGTGCATGCCAGCGCGGACCCTCGCCGGCCGGACCTGTTCTCGGTCGTCCGCGCCTGGCTGGCCGGGCCGTCCCGACCGGGAAGCCTGCCGGCCGAGGCGCCTTATCTCGGCCTGCACCATCGCCTCGACGCCGACACGTCCGGCGTCATGCTGTTCGCGATCGATCCGGCGGCGAACGCCGGGTTGTCGCGGGCTTTCGCCGGGCGCGAAGTCGAGAAGGTCTATCACGCGCTCGTGGCGAGGCCGGCGGCGGCGCCTCCGCGGCGGTGGGTGGAGCGTTCGCCGCTCGCGCCGACGGGGAGTGGGCGCCGGGCGAGGATGGCGGCCGCGCCGGCCGACGGCCAGCCGGCCGAAACCGCGTTTGCCGTGAGCCGGCGGTGGCGGCACGCCCTGCTTGTCGAGGCCCGCCCGCGCACCGGGCGGAAGCACCAGGTCCGGGCACACCTGGCGGCCGCGGGGCTCCCGATCCTCGGCGATGCGCGCTACGGCGGCGCCGCGTCGATCGCCGGCCGCCCGGTTTCACGAGCGATGCTTCACGCCCTGTCGCTGCGGCTGTCGCACCCGGTGACGGGCGACCTGCTCGAGATCCACTGCCGGTATCCCGACGACTTCCGTTCTCTCCTCCTCGCGCTGCAGTAGGGGTCGGCGCGGTTGACAGGGTGGGCGCGAGCCGATAGGCTGCCGGGGCCATGAAACTCGCGTTCATCGGAACTCACGGCGTGGGCAAGACCACGCTGTGCTACGACCTGGCCGCCGCCCTCAAGCGTCAGAACGTCAACGTGGACATGGTGAAAGAGGTCGCGCGGCTCTCGCCCCTGCCCATCAACCGCAAGACGTCGCTCGACGCCCAGACCTGGATCCTGACCACGCAGGTGGCGGAGGAAATCCGCTCGTCGGCCCACCACGAAGTCGTCGTCTGCGACCGGAGCGTGCTCGACAACTACGCCTACCTGAGCTTCGCGTGCGGACGGCAGCGCGCGATCGAGCGGTTCGTGGACTACTGGATGAAGAGCTACTCGCTGCTGTTCAAGGTGCCGATCTCCGGGCAGGCGGCGGCCGACGGCGTCCGCGACACCGACGAGTTCTTCATGCGGCAGATCGACCAGCTCGTGGACGACCTGCTGGCCGAGAAGAAACTCGCGTTCGAACGGCTGCCCGAGGGGCGCCGCGACGTCTGGATCGACATCGTGAAGGACGTGGTGCTCAAGCACCCCGACCTGAACGACCGTCTCCTCTGAGCGCCC
>JAJXZZ010000120.1 GCA_021779795.1 Acidobacteriota bacterium
CGGTCGGCGGTCCCAGCTCGCGCACCCACCACATGTTGAAGACGATGTGGAGGAGGTTGCCGTGCAGCCAGCTCGCGCTCAGGATCGTCCACCAGCGGCCGTACACGAACACCGGCAGGGCGCCGCTCTCGCCGAACAGGAACAGCGCCTGCGGGCTCGGCGCGAGCAGGCCGAACAGGCCGTTCATCCCGATGTGGCCGCCCGAGGCGAGGAGCGTGAGCAGGTAGATCGTCGCGCAGCCGCCGATGACGACGCTCGTGAAGCCGAAGTCGTTGCCCAGGCGCCGCAGCAGGGGCGTGAAGCCCCACATGCCGGGGTTGCGCCGCCCGCAGGTGTAGCACCGGTCGTCGTTGACGCCCACCAGGCTGCCGCACGACGGGCAGACCACCGACCCGGTTCGCTGTCGCCTGAACATCGGCAGATCATAGCGCAACGGCGTGCGCGGGAGGCGCGGAAGATCCGGTAAAATTGTCTGGCCCCGGGCGCGGGGAGCCCCGGTCCTCCTGCCGGGCGAGTCCCGTCATCTGACCGAAAGGAAGGTCGTCTCGTGCGAAAACCCGTCGTCCTCATCACCGGCGCCGGCGGCGAAATCGGCCACGGCCTCATCGACCGCCTGGCGCAGGACGGCAGCCGCGGGGTCATCACGCTCGACGTGAACCCGCTGGAGCCGGACCTCGCCCGCCTCGTCACGCGCGAATTCCAGGGGTCGATCCTCGACACCAGCCTCCTCGACCGGATCGTCGCCGAGTACGAGGTGGACCTGGTGTTCCACCTGGCCGCGCTGCTCTCGACCCGGTCCGAGTTCACGCCGATGGCCGCGCACGAGGTGAACGTCGGCGGCACGCTGAACCTGCTGGAGTTCGCGCAGAAGCAGGGCGAGTCGCATGGGCGGCCCGTCGTGTTCCTCTACCCGTCGTCGATCGCGGTCTACGGCATGCCCGACCTGCAGACCAAGGCGCGGGCCGGCGAGGTGAAGGAGGACCAGTACACCCACCCGAGCACGATGTACGGCTGCAACAAGCTCTACTGCGAGCAGCTCGGCGGCTACTACACGCGGCACTACAAGCAGCTCGCGCGCGACACGGTCAGCCGGAAGGTGGACTTCCGCTCGGTGCGGTTCCCGGGCCTCATCTCGGCCGTCACCGTCCCCTCGGGCGGCACGTCCGACTTCGCGCCCGAGATGATCCACGCGGCGGCCCGGCAGGAGGCCTACGCCTGCTTCGTGCGGCCGGACACGCGCATCCCGTTCATGGCGATGCCGGACGGCGTCGAGGCGCTGCTGCGGCTCGCGGCGGCGCCGCGGGAGCGGCTGGGGCGGACGGCCTACAACGTCGGCGCGTTCAACCCGTCGGCGGAGGAGGTTCGGCAGGTGGTGCTCGGCGCGTTCCCCGGCGCGACGATCACCTACACGGTGGACGAGGCGCGCCAGGGCATCGTCGATTCCTGGCCGGCCGACGTGGACGACAGCGCGGCGCGGACCGACTGGGGATTCGCGCCCAACTACGACTTCGAGCGCGCCTTCTCCGAGTACCTCATCCCGACGATCCGCCGGCGCTACCAGAAGTAGGGCGGCCGAGGCGGCCCGCGTCCCCGGCTCGGGCCGGGGGCGCGGGCCGCGCCCGGCGCCTGCTCAGGCCTTCAGCACGATCTTGCCGTGCGCCCCGGGCGCCATGACCGCCTCGTGGGCGGCCGGCGCCTCGGCGAGCGGGAACTCGCGCCCGACCACCGGCCGGAGCGTCCCGTTGCGCAGCCCCGCCCCGAGCGCGGCGTGGATCTCGGCCAGGTCGGCCGGCGAGGCGTTGAACAGCGTCATCCCCCGGATGTCCGCGTCGCGGCTCATCGTCTGGCGCGGGTCGATCTCGATCGTGCCGCGGTTGCCGATCACGACGACGCGCCCGTTGCGCGCGAGCAGGGCGAGGTCGCGGTTCAGGTTCACGTTGGCCAGCATCTCGAGGATCACGTCCACGCCGCGCCCGCCGGTGGCCGCCAGGATCTGGTCGGCGTAGCCGGGGGCGCGGTGGTTGAACGCGAAGGCGCTGCCCTGCGCGGTCAGGTGGGCGAGGCCGCGTTCGGTGCCGGCCGTCGCGAGCACGACCAGGCCGGCCGCGCTGGCCAGCTGGATGGCCGCCGTGCCGACGCCGCCGCTCCCGCCGTGGACGAGCACCGTCTCGCCGGGCCGGGCCTGGGCCCGGTGGAAGAGCGCCCGGTAGGCCGTGCCGTACGGCACGCCGATGGCGGCCCCCTGCTCGAACGTGACCGCGTCGGGCAGCGGGTGGACCTGCGCCCGCTCGCAGAGGGCCAGTTCCGCGCACGCGCCGAACGGCCCCGCCACGGTGCCGGTGATATAGACGCGCTGGCCCGGCGCGCAGGCCGTCACGCCGTCTCCGACCGCCTTGACGGTGCCGGCCGCGTCGGCGCCCGGCGTGTACGGGAGCGACGGCTTGCGGGCGTAGACGCCCTTGCGGATGTAGGTGTCCACCGGGTTCACGCCGACGGCGCGGACCCGGACGAGGACCTGGCCCGGCCCGGCTTCGGGGGCCGGGACGTCCTCGACGCGCATCACCGACGGCTCGCCGAACTCGCGGACGACAATCGCCTTCACGGTGCCTCCTGTCTGAACGGCCGGCCGCGCGCCCTGGCCACGGAGGCCCGGGGCGGCGGGGCGGCCTTCGTCCATGGTACCGCAGGGGCGCCGGCGGGGCATGCGGGGGCGCGCGATTCGCCCGCCGCCCGCCGGGTAATTGGCTATGATCGGGCTGTTGGTGCCGCGGCCGCACTGGCGTGACGAGCGGCTCGACCATGGAGGCGCACATGAAGACGGAGTCCGCGGCCCGGCCGCTGTCGCCCGGGCCGATCATGGAGATGGCCACCGCGTTCCAGCGCAGCCGGACGCTGCTGACCGGGTTCGAGCTCGGCGTGTTCACCGCCGTCGCCGACGAATGGCGGACCTCGGCCGAGGTGGCCGCCGCGATCGGCGCCGAGGAGCGATCGACCGACCGGCTGATGAACGCGCTGGCGGCGCTCGAACTGCTCGAGAAGCAGGCCGGACGGTTCAGGAACGCGCCGCTCGCCGCGACGTTCCTCGTCAAGGGGCGGCCCGGCTACCTCGGCGGCCTCGGGCACACCAACGACCTCTGGGACACCTGGAGCCGGCTGACGCCCGTCGTCCGGGAAGGGCACCCCGCCGGGATCGGCGAGACCTCCGAGCGACGCGACGAGTGGCTGCGCCCCTTCATCGCGGCGATGCACGCGCGGGCGAAGCCGAGCGCGCCCGCCGTCGTGTCGATGCTCGACCTGGACGGCGTGTCGCGCGTGCTCGACGTCGGCGGCGGGTCCGGGGCCTACGCGATGGCCTTCGTCCGCGCGCGGCGCGGCATTGCGGCCGTCGTGTTCGACCTGCCGCAGGTCGTGCCGCTGACCAGGATGTACGCGGCGCAGGAGGGGATGGCGGCCGAGGTCGGCACCGTGGCGGGCAACTACCTCGAGGACCCGCTCGGCGAAGGCTTCGACCTGGTCTTCATGTCCGCCGTGATCCACAGCAACAGCCCCGACGCCAACCGGCGGCTGTTCCGAAAGGCGGCGCGGGCGCTCGGCCCGCGCGGGCAGCTGGTCGTGCAGGACTTCCTGATGGACGAGGATCGGAGCGGGCCGGTGTGGCCGGCGCTGTTCGCGCTCAACATGCTGGTCGGCACGCCCGAGGGGGACACCTACACCGAATCGGAAGTGCGGACGTGGATGGCCGAGGCCGGCTTCGGCGCGATTCGCCGGCTCGACACGCCGGTGGGCACCAACCTCGTGGTGGGACGGCTGTAAACCCGGAGCTCACTGGAGTTGAGACGTTCGCTCCGCCGTCGACTCAGGGCTCAGGGCGCATGGCTCACGGGAAGTGCACGCGACGCAAGTGAACTGGCGTGCAGGACGCCGGATTGGGAGCGCGCATGGACGCAGCGGAGGCCTGGCGGCACGTCGGGGAGGTCTTCGAAGGGATGGCGCTCGGCGGCCACCGCCGGCAGGTGCGGGCCGTCGCCGTCGAGCTCGAGGACCTCTTCCTCCTCATGTGCTACATGGACCTGATGGGGCTCCCGAACCCGGGGGCGCTGTTCCTGCTCGACGTGTATCCGTACCTGATCGAGGAATTCCACCTGTGGCACCGGCGGATGGGGATGGACCGATCGCCGCTCGCCACCTTCTCGTGCTGCTGACCCGTGCGACACCTGCTCGACCGGCACATCCTGTTCTTCGGCGGAAAAGGGGGCGTCGGCAAGACGACGTCGGCGGCGGCGTTCAGCCTGGCCGCGAGCCGGGCCGGCCGCCGCGTCCTGCTCGTCTCCACCGACCCGGCCCACTCCACCTCCGACGTGTTCGAGGCGGGGATTGGCCCGGTCGAACGGGAGATCCTGCCGGGGCTCTGGGGGCTCGAACTCGACGCCGCGCGGGAGGCGCGCCGGTACGTGGACGAGGCGAAGGCCCGGATGTCCGGCCTGTTCGGCCCGGCGGTGCTGGCCGAGGCGGCGCGCCAGATCGAGCTGACCGCGTCGATGCCCGGCGTGGCCGACCTGGCGATCTTCGACCGGATGTCGGACCTCGTGTTGTCGCGCGCCGGCGCCTACGACCTGGTCGCGTTCGACACGGCGCCCACCGGCCACGCGCTGCAGATGCTGCGGATGCCCGACCGGCTGTCGGCCTGGGTGGCCGCGCTCGCGGCGAGGCGGCGGCAGGGGCTCGAGGCCGCCGCGCTCGCCTCGCCGGCCTCGGCGAGGGGGGAGCGGCCGGCCGACCCGGTGCTCGGGATCCTCGAGGCGCGGCAGGCGCGGCTCGAGGCGCTGCGGCGCGAGCTCGCGCGCGGCGAGCGCGTCGCCTTCGTGCTGGTGCTGATCCCCGAGCGGCTGCCGATCGAAGAGTCGGTGCGCGCCGCCCACGACCTCGCGGAGGCGGGGATCGCGATGGGCGGCCTCGTCGTCAACCGCGTGCTCCCCGCGGAGGCCTCGGGGGCGTACTACGAGGCGAGGAAGGCGCAGGAGCGCGTCTACCTCGAGGAGATCGCCCGGCGGATGCCGTCGGCGCCGCGCGCGACCGTGCCGCAGCTCGAGTCGGACGTGCACGGGATCGCGGGCCTCGAGCGCGTGGCCGCGTGCCTGCTGGCCGAATCGGCACCGCGCGGGTAGAATAGCCGCGGCGGGCGCGGGCGCCCGGGGCGACTATGACGAAGACACGACGGCAGACGATGATCCTGGATCTGGTGGACCGGGAGGTCATCAGCTCGCAGGAGATGCTGCACCGCCGGCTGCGGACGCGGGGCATCGACGCCACGCAGGCCACGATCTCGCGCGACCTGAAGGAGCTCGGCCTCGTCAAGCGGGCCGGCGACGGCGCCTACGGCCGCCCCGGCAAGGAGGGCGGCAGCCCCGAGACCGCCGTCGCGCAGCTGCAGCGCGTGGCCGTCCGCTCGCTGTCGCGCAGCGCCCGCGTCGATCAGCTCGTCGTCCTGCGCACGCCGCCCGGCGAGGCGCAGCACCTGGCGCTCGCCATCGACCGCGCCGCCTTCCCCGAGGTCGTCGGCACCATCGCCGGCGACGACACCGTGCTCGTCATCGCGGCCGGCGCGCGCCAGGCCGCCGCATTCCTCGAACAGCTCGACGCGCTGACGCGCTGACGCCGGGAGGCGCCGGCCGGCGCCCGCCGCCCGGGGGGCTTGCGCGGAGTCCGTCCCGTACGGTATAGGTATGCAGACGACTGCATAGCTATGCATACCGCGCCCCGCGCGGTGAGCGAGGAGACGAGATGGAACGCATCGTGCTGGCGTACTCCGGGGGGCTCGACACGTCGGTGGCCATCCCCTGGCTGGCCGAAACCTACGGCGCCGAGGTCGTGGCCGTCACCATGGACCTCGGGCAGGGAGAGAACCTCGATTTCGCGCGCGAGCGGGCGCTGGCGACCGGCGCCGCGAGCGCGCACGTGGTCGACGTCCGCGAGGAGTTCGCCGCCGGCTACATCCTGCCCGCGCTGCAGGCCGGCGCGCTCTACGAGGACCGCTACCCGCTGGCGACGGCGCTCGGGCGGCCGCTCATCGCGAAGACGCTCGTCGAGATCGCCCACCGCGAGGGGGCGGGCGCCATCGCCCACGGCTGCACGGGGAAGGGGAACGACCAGGTGCGCCTCGACGTGTCGGCGCGGGCGCTCGACCCGGCCATCAAGGTGTACGCCCCGGCCAGGGTCTGGGGGATGACCCGCTCCGACGAGATCGAGTACGCGCGGGCCCGGAGCATCCCCGTCCCGGTGACCAGGGAGAGTCCGTACAGCACCGACGAGAACCTCTGGGGCCGGTCGATCGAGTGCGGCATCCTCGAGGACCCGTGGGCCGAGGCGCCCGAGGACGCCTTCGCGCTGACCCGATCGGGCAGGGGCTGCCCGGACGTGCCGGCCTACCTCGAGCTGGCGTTCGAGTCGGGCGTGCCGGTGGCGGTCAACGGCGTGCGGATGCCGCTCACCGAGCTGATCCACAGCGTGGCGACGATCGCGGGCGTGCACGGCGTCGGCCGGATCGACATGGTCGAGAACCGGCTGGTGGGCATCAAGTCGCGCGAGGTGTACGAGGCGCCGGCCGCCGTCGTCCTGCACGCCGCGCACCGCGAGCTCGAGTCGCTGGTGGTGCCGCGCGACCTCGTCCGCCTGAAGCGCGAGCTGGGCGTCCGGTACGCGGACCTCGTCTACAACGGCCTCTGGTTCACGCCGATGCGCCAGGCGATCGACGCGTTCGTCGCGACGATGCAGCCGCAGGTGACCGGGGAGGTGCGCCTGCGCCTGTCGCGGGGCGACTGCCGCGTCGCCGGCCGGCGGTCGCCGTTCGCGCTCTACGACCACTCGCTGGCGACCTACGAGAAGGGCGACACGTTCGACCACGCGGCGGCCGAGGGGTTCATCAAGCTCTGGGGGCTGCCGGTCGAGACGGTCGCGCGGCAGTCGGCGCTGCTGGCGCGGGCGGGCGCGTCGGCCGTGGCCGCGCCGCGGCAGGCGACCGAATCCGCGCCGCTCGGCGTGGCGGGCGGGTGCGTCGGGCGCTGCGCATGACGAACCTCTGGTCCGGCCGCTTCGCGGGCGAGCCCGATCGCGACGTCTTCGAGTTCGGGCGGTCGCTGGCCTTCGACCGGCGGCTCGTCGAGGACGACATCCAGGGCAGCCTGGCCTGGGTGGAGGCCCTCGCCGCCGCCGGGGCGATCGACCCGGCCGACGCCCGGGCGATCGCCGGGGGCCTGCGCGGCCTGCTGGACGAGGTCCGCCGCGACCCGTCGGCCGTGGACGGGCCGGACGAGGACGTGCACGCGTTCGTGGAGCGGCGCCTGGTGGAGCGGATCGGCGAGGCGGGCAAGCGGCTGCACACGGGCCGCTCGCGCAACGAGCAGGTGTCGGTCGATCTCCGGCTCTACCTGATGCGCCGGATCCCCGCGCTGCAGGCGGGGCTGGCCGGCCTGGTGGCGGCGCTCCGGGGCCAGGCGGTCCGGGCGGGCGACGCCGTCATGCCGGCCTACACGCACCTGCGGCGGGCGCAGCCCGTGCTGGTCGCGCACTTCTGGCTGGCGCACGCCGCGGCGTTCCGGCGCGACCACGACTACTTCGACGCGGCCGGGCAGGCGGCCGACTCGCTCCCCCTCGGGTCGGGGGCGGTGGCCGGCACGAGCTACCCGCTCGACGTGCGCGCGCTGGCTGCGCGCCTCGGGTTCACGCGCGTGGCGGCCAACAGCATCGACGCCTCGTCGGACCGCGACTTCGTGTCGGTCTTCCTGCACGCCTGCTCGCTGGCCATGGTGCACCTGAGCCGCCTGTCGGAGGACCTGGTGATCTTCACGGGCGAGGAGTTCGGGTTCTTCGAGCTGTCCGACGAGGCGGCGACCGGCAGCAGCCTGATGCCGCAGAAGAAGAATCCCGATCCGCTCGAGCTGGTGCGCGGGAAGTCGGGGCGCGTCATCGGGCGGCACCTGGGCTGGCTGGCGTCGATGAAGGGGCTGCCGAGCGGGTACAACAAGGACCTCCAGGAGGACAAGGAGGCCGTGTTCGACGCCGAGACGACGCTCGGCTCGTCGCTGGCCGCCGTGGCCGCCGTCGTCTCGGGCCTCGAGCTGAAGGCCGCGCGCGCCCGGCAGTCCGCGTCCGGCCTGCTGCTCGCCACCGACGTCGCCGAGTACCTCGTGGGCCGCGGCCTGCCCTTCCGGCAGGCGCACGAGACGGTCGGCGGCATCGTCCGGCACCTGGTGGCGGCGGGGCGCGACTTCGACTCGCTGTCGATGGAGGAGTGGACCGCGTTCAGCGCGCTGTTCGGCCCCGACGTGCGGGAGGCGATCACGCCCGCGGCCGCGGTGGCGGCCCGGCGCACGCCGCAGTCCACGGGCCCCGGCCCGGTGGCGGCCGCGCTGGCCGAGCTCGGC
>JAJXZZ010000121.1 GCA_021779795.1 Acidobacteriota bacterium
GCCGAGACGATGAGCACCAGGATCGTCAGCACCTTCACGGCCGCGAGGTTCGTCCCGCCGGCCACGGCGAACACCGCCGCGTACTGCAGCACCGCCATCGGCGGCTTGGTGTCGATCGTGTCGCGGTAGAGCACCCCGCCGCGGAGCAGCTTGTCCGCCTGGTGGGCGTACGTGTCCATGTCGGTCAGGAAGGGGGTGCAGAACGCGGGCACGCTCAGCACGCAGACGGCCACCAGGGCGAGAAGGAGACGGCGGTTGGTCATCGCGCGGCTCACGACCAGGGGATTCATCCGTCCGCCGGCGCCCGTTCATCCGGCGCGGGCGTTCGGGCTGGTGCCGGAGGAGGGAATTGAACCCACACTCCCCTTGCGGAGAACGGGATTTTGAGTCCCGCGCGTCTGCCAGTTTCGCCACTCCGGCACGGAGGGGAGACTCAGTATACCTCGGCCGCAGGGTCGGCCGGAACTCGGGGCGTGGCGGCGCCGCGTCCGGGACGAACCTGGCGCCCGCGCCGGGCCAGAGAGGTCGGCGAGGGCCTTGGCCACAATAGATTGGGCCATGACGTCGGCACGATACAAGTTCTCGCGTGTGCCGGAGGCGTCCGATCGAAATTCCCTAACTTGATGCGGAATAAGGAATAAGCGCGATCTCTCCTGGCGCGTCAAGGCCGAGCTGGCGTGATGGGATGGAGAAGAAAGAGCGAAATGTCCGAAAGTTGCGCCAGTTTTTCTTGAGAATGGTGCGAGGTTTCTGTATACTGTAGGACAGTCGCGATCCAAAGCCTCCTGACAATACATCCTTCCGAGAACGGGGGACACGTGACATTCCAGATCGGTGACAAGGTCATCTACCCGAATCACGGTCTCGGCGTCATCGAGTGCATCGAAGAGAAGACCATCCTCGGCACGACCTGCGGGTTCTACTCGCTTCGTATCGCGTCGAACGAAACGATGGTGCTCGTGCCGGTCGGAAACGCAGACTCCGTCGGGCTGCGTCGCGCAATCGGCGACACGGAAGTCGATCGGCTGTTCCGCATCCTCGGCGACGGCAAGATCGACAGCCAGCAGAATTGGAAGGGGCGCTTCAAGGACAACTCCGAGAAGATGCGGAGCGGGTCGGTCTACGACGTGGCCGACGTCCTCAAGAGCCTGACGCTGCTCAGCCGCTCGAAGAACCTCTCGTTCCGCGAGAAGCGCATGCTGGACCGGGCGAGGTTCCTCGTCGTGTCCGAGATCTCCGAGGCGCTCAAGGAAGGGCAGGGGGCCATCGAGGTGCGCGTGGACCGGGCGCTCGACCGGTCGCTGAACACCCGCGCGCGCGTGAGCGCCAAGGCGAAGGCGGCGAAGGTGCTGCCCGTTCCCGCTCAGACGCCTGTCCGCAGGACGACGCGGGCGTCGTAAGCCGCGCCACGGTCCGCTTCAAAACGCCGGCGACTCCGCCGATGCGGGGTCGCGCGTCCGGCGCGTGCCGGTCCGGCGACTCCAAAGGCCTGGGCCCCGAAAGGGTTCAGGCCTTTCGTGTATCATGCCGCTGATGATGCCGAACGCTGACGAGGCCCCGCGCGCGGGCGGCCGGGCGGCGCCGAGGCTGACGGGCGTGGCAGGGCTGGTCGCCGCGTTCCGATCGGCGGCCACCTATCTCGCTGTTGGCGCCTATGTCGCGGTCGTCGGGCCGCCGGGCCTGCTCTTCGCGCGGCTGTTCGACCAGCCCGGCCTGCTCTACGTGCTCTCTCACGGCGGCGTGGGGCTCGGCCTCGCGCTGTCGGGCATCAGCTATCGCCTGGAGGGCGCCGACCGGCTCCCCAGGGGGCGAACCGCCGTCTACTGCGCCAACCACACGAGCAACATCGACGCGCCGCTGCTGTTCCACCTGCTGCACCCTCGCCTCCACATGCTCTACAAGGTGGAGTTCGGCCGCATGCCCATTCTCGGGCGGGCGGCGCCGCTGGCCGGTTTCGTCCCGGTCGAGCGGCACAACCCCGAGCAGTCGCAGCGGGCGGTGGACGCGGCCGCCGCCCTGGTGGCGGGCGGCCACTCGTTCCTGGTGTTTCCCGAGGGGACGCGCAGCCGCACGGGGGAGCTCCTGCCCTTCAAGAAGGGCGGGTTCATCATGGCCATCAAGGCGCAGGTGCCGGTCGTGCCCGTGGCCATCCTGGGCGGCGCCGCGGCGATGAACAAGGGCAGCCGGCTGATCCGCCCCGTGCGGGTGGAGGTCCGGGTCGGCCGCCC
Organism: Acidobacteriota bacterium; assembly: GCA_021779795.1. Taxonomy (GTDB): domain Bacteria; phylum Acidobacteriota; class Vicinamibacteria; order Vicinamibacterales; family Fen-181; genus FEN-299. The sequence goes on from JAJXZZ010000121.1 coordinate 2,229, forward strand.
GATCGAGACCGCCGGGATGACGTTCGACGACCGGGACCGCCTGATCGCCCAGGCGCGCCGGCAGATCGAGGACCTCGTCGCCGCCGCTCCGCGCGGGTGACGGGGAGGCGGCAGGCGCCGCCTGGAGGAGTGTATGCCGTCAACCGAACCGCCAGCCTCCGCCGGGCGCGTCGCCGCCCGGTGCGCGGCGGCGATTCTGGCCGCCACGCTCGGTTCGCTCGCGCTCGGCGCGGGCGTGAAGGGACAGGCGCCGACGCCCCAGGAGCAGCGCCCGACCTTCCGCAGCCAGGCCAACTTCGTCCGCGTGGACGTGTACCCGACGGCGGACGGGAAGCCGGTGACCGACCTGACGCAGGGCGACTTCGAGCTGTTCGAGGACAACGTCCCGCAGCAGATCAGCACCTTCGAGCACGTCGTCGTCCAGGCGCCGACGTCGCAGGATCTCGGCGCGGTCCGGGAGCCGGCCACCGTGGAGCAGGCGCGCGAGCTGGCGGCGAACTCCAAGGCGCGCCTCTTCGTGCTCTATCTCGACACCTATCACATCTCGCGCGGCGGCGCGATGACGGTCCGCGACGCGCTCGTCCGCTTCCTGCGCCGCGCCCTCGGGCCCGACGACCTCATCGCCGTCACGACGCCCGAGATGCCCGCGGCGTCGCTCACCTTCGCGCGCCGCACCGGGAGCATCGAGGACCTGGTGGACACGTTCTACCACTGGAGCCGGCGCGACGCGATCATCGACTTCGACCCGATCGAGGAGCGGTACATCGAGTGCTACCCGCCGGCCATCGGCGAGCGCGGGGCCATTTCGGCGATCGCGCGCGAGATGATCCAGCGCCGGCGCGAGCGCGTCACGCTCCAGTCGCTCGACGAACTGGTGGCGCGGCTCGGGGCCACGCGCGAGGAGCGGAAGGCCGTGCTGGCCGTCAGCGAGGGCTGGGTGCTCTACACGTGGGACCGGGGGCTGGCGCAGGCGACGACGAGGTCGGCCAACCCCGGCCCGCTCCAGGCGCGCTGCGACGCGGACCGCGCCGCGCTCTCGCAGGAGGACCACCAGCGGGATTTCCAGAACCTGATCAACGACGCCAACCGGGCGAACGTGAGCTTCTACCCGCTCGACCCGCGCGGCCTGGCCGTCTTCGACCAGTCGCTGGCGGCAGGGCAGCTGGACGTCATCAACGACGCCCGCAACCTGCACGCCCGGCTGGACTCGCTGCAGACGCTCGCCGGCGCCACCGACGGCGTGGCCATCGTCAACAGCAACGACATCGACGCCGGCCTGCGCCGCGTCGTGGACGACCTGACGTCGTATTACCTGCTGGGCTATTACTCGTCCAACACCAAGCTGGATGGGAGCTACCGCTCCATCAAGGTGCGGGTCCGGCGCCCGGGGGTGAACGTGCGGGCCCGCCGCGGTTACCGCGCGGCCACGCGCGAGGAGGTGGCCAGCCGGGCGGCGGCCGAGGCGGCGCCCGCCACGCCGGCGTCTCCCGTCGCGGCCGCCGTGTCCGGGCTCGCCAAGATCCGGAGCGACGCCGTCGTGCAGGCGCAGGGGGGATACGCCTGGGCGGCGGGAGAGGACGGGAAGGCCAGGCCCACGCTGTGGATCGTGGGGGAGTGGGACTCGTCGGCGGCGGCGAGGGACGAGCAGTGGAAGGCGGGGGCGGAGGTGACGGTGGCCGTGACGGCCCCCGACCGGGCCGCGCTCCATTCGTCCACGCAGACGCTCACGCGCGGTGCCCGCTCGTTCGACCTCCGCGTGCCGGTGCCAGCCGGCCAGCCGGCCGGCGACTACCTGGTCCGCCTCACCACCAGGCCGGTCGGAGCGGTGCTGGGCACGACCGAGACGCTGCACATCGCCATGCCGAAGGGGCCGGCGGCCGGCGCGACGTCGGTCGGCCAGCCGATGTTCTATCGGCGGGGACCCTACACCGGGCCGCGGTGGCTGGCGGCGGGCGACCTCAGGTTCAGGCGGCAGGAGCGCCTGAGGATCGACGTGAGCGTGGCCGGGCCGATGACGGCCGGCAGCGTCCGCCTGCTCGACCGCGCGGGGCACCCGCTGCCAATCCCGGTCACCGCCGTCGAGCGCGACGAGAATGGCGCCCGCGTCGTCTCGGGCGAACTGACGCTCGCGCCGCTCGGCAACGGGGACTACGCGCTCGAGGTCAGCGTGACCTCGGGCGAGACGACGCAGAAGGTCGTCGCGGCGTTCAGGATCATCTCGTAGGACGAGGGACGCGGGCGTACAAGCAGGAGGGCCGGTGAGGATCGCTCCCCACCGGCCCTCCGTGCCTGAGCCTCCGTGCCTGAGCCCTGAGCCCTGAGTCCTACATGATGGCCGTCGGCGGCGCCGGCTCGTCGGCCGCGCCCGCCTTGCGCAGCGGCACCATCACCAGGTAGGCGCCCAGGATCGCGAACACCACCAGCGCCAGCCAGCTCGCCAGCGGGTTGTCGCTGAGGCCGGGAATCGTCCAGAACTGGTTGTTCGCCGACACGACGCCGACGATGAAGGCGATGAAGAGGCCCATCAGCGCCTCGCCCGCGATCAGCCCCGAGGCCGCCAGCACGCCGGCGTTCTCGACGCGCGCCTTCTGCGCCGCGTTGTAGCCGCGCCTGGCCGTCATCCGGTCCACCAGGCCGCGGATCAGGCCGCCGACGAAGATCGCGAACGTGGTCTCGAGCGGCAGGTACATCCCGACCGCGAACAGCATGGGCGACCGCACCTTGATCATGATGAGCGAGATGCCCATCGCGATGCCGACGAGGATGAGCGGCCACGCCATCTCGCCGCCGACGATCCCCTGCGAGAGGGCGGCCATCAGGCCGGCCTGCGGGGCCGGCAGGTTGGCCGTGCCGAAGCCGCCGGCCACGCCCCGGGCCGCCGCCTGCGCGACGTCCGACGTGTGCAGCATGTAGAGCGGCCAGAACAGCACGAAGCCCGCCACGACGACGCCGATGATGTCGCCGATCTGCATCTTCCAGGGGGTGCCGCCGAGGATGTGCCCGACCTTCAGGTCCTGCAGCATCTCGCCCGCGACGGCCGCCGACACGCAGCCGATGGCCGCCACGCCGAGCGCCGCCATGATCCCCTTGGGGCCGGTCATCCCGACGATGACCATGGTGAGCGCCGCGACCAGCGTGGTGGCGAGCGTGAGGCCGGAGATCGGGTTGTTCGACGACCCGATGATCCCGACCAGGTTGCCCGACACGGCGGCGAAGAAGAAGCCGGTCACCAGGATGACGATGCCGGCCAGGACGGCGGCGCCGATCGCGTCGGTGAAGTAGAAGTAGAGCGCCACCATCAGGACCGCGAGCGCCGCCACGCCGAGGCCGACGACCTTGAACGAGAGGTCGCGCTCCGTGCGCAGCGTGGGCGCGGCGGCGCCGGCCGCCTTGCGCACGTCGGCCACGCCCCGCTGGATGCCGAGGACGAGGTTCCTGCGCATCTTGAACAGCGTGTAGCAGGCGCCGACGAGCATGCCGCCGATGGCGATCGGCTTGACGATCTTGCCGTAGAGATCCGCGGTGAGCGCGGCCCAGTTGCCGCCGTACTGGTCGATGTTGGCCGGGCCGAGGAAGTAGACGAGCAGCGGCACGAACAGGCCCCAGGCGAGCAGGCCGCCCGCGAAATTGAGCGCGCCCAGCTCGGGGCCGATGATGTAGCCGACGCCGAGGTAGGCGGGCGTGGCCGCCGGGGCGCTGAACGTCGAGACGCCGCCGGCCGCGAGCGCCTTGTCGCCGTTCAGCCGCACCACGCTCTTGCCGACCTCGCCGATCGGCACCTGGAAGGTATTCGACGAGTGGAAGATGTTGAGGCCGTCGAGCAGCTTGATGAGCGCGCCGACGCCCATCGCCCTGAACAGCTGCAGCGCCGCCTCGGCGCCGCGCTGGCCAGCCTTGTGGATCTCGGCCGCCGCCACCGACTCGGGGAAGGGCAGGCCGGGGTCCTCGACCATCACGCGCCGCAGCACCGTGACGAACATGATGCCGAGGATGCCGCCGAGGATCATCATGGCGGACGAGAGCAGGTACTGCTGCCAGAGCGGGATGACGGCCATGCCGGCCGGCCGGTTCGGCGCCGGGAGCCCGAAGTCGAAGTAGCCGAGCAGCACGAAGGCCGGGATCGTGAAGATCGCGCCGGCCGCGACCGATTCGCCGATGGAGCCGACGGTTCGGGCGAAGTTCTCCTCGAGCACGCTACCCTTGAAGAGGCGGAGCACCGCCATGCCGATGACCGCCGCCGGGTACGTGGCGGCGATCGTCATGCCGGCGCGGAGTCCCAGGTAGGCGTTGGCCGCCCCGAGGATGACGCACATGACGAGGCCGAGCAGGAGCGCCCGCATGGTGAACTCGCGCTGCGTCGAGTCGGCGCTCACGAGCGGCCTGAAGAGGGTCTCCTGACGCTGATCGGAAGAAGGCTGGTTCATGAGGGCGCATCTTAGCATGGGGGCGCGGGATTTGGGCCAGCCGATGCGGGCGCCTCGCCGCCGGCCTGCCGACCCCGCCCCTTGACCGCGGGGGAAGCGGTTCCGTAGAATTCGGACAACCTTGTGAGAGAACGCACCAAGGGTCGTCCGGGCCCCGAGCAGGCGTCCGAACTGACCACCAACCGCCTGTCGATCTACCTCCGCTGCCTCGACCACCTGTCGGGCGCCGGCGTGCGGACGATCTCGTCGCAGTCGCTGGCGGCGCAGTTCGGCCTCAACGCCGCCCAGATCCGCAAGGACCTGACCTGGTTCGGGGAGTTCGGCGTCCGCGGCGTCGGCTACTCGGTGGACGGCCTGGCCGCCCATCTCCGGCAGATTCTCGGCCTCGGCGACCCGATCCGCATCGCGGTGATCGGCGCGGGGAACCTTGGCCAGGCGCTGGCCGACTATCCCGGCTTCCCGCGCGACGGGTTCGTCCCGGTCGCGCTGTTCGACCGCGCGGCGGCCAAGATCGGCAAGCACTCGCGGGGCGGCGTGCCGATCTATCACATGAAGCGGCTGCCGGCCATCGTGAGGAAGGAAGGCATCCGGATCGCCCTCGTGGCCGTGCCCGCGCCGTCCGCCCAGCAGGTGGCCAACGCGGCGGTGGCCGCCGGGCTGCGCGCCATCCTGAACTTCGCCCCCGGAACCGTCTCGGTGCCGCCCGGCGTCAAGGTCAAGAACGTCGACCTGACGGTGTCGCTCGAAGGGCTGGCCTACCATCTGGCGAATGCCGCGCATGCCAAGACGCAGTGACCGTGAGCGTCCCCGCCTGTCCCACGTGGACGAGTCGGGGAGGGTCCGCATGGTCGACGTCAGCCCGAAGGCCGTCACGGCCCGCGAGGCGGTCGCCCGCGGTCACATCAGCATCGCCCCTGCCGCGCTGGAGCTGGTGCGGAGCGGGCGCATCGCCAAGGGCGACCCGCTCCAGGCCGCGCGCATCGCGGGAATCATGGCGGCCAAGCGCACCGCCGACCTCGTGCCGCTGTGCCACCCGCTGGCGCTGACGCACGTGGACGTCGAGCTGACGCCCGTGCCGGACGGCTACGACATCGAGGCGCGCGCCCGCACGACCGCGCAGACCGGCGTCGAGATGGAGGCGCTGACGGCCGTGTCGGTGGCCGCGCTCACCGTCTACGACATGGTCAAGGCCGTCGATCGGACGATGGTCATCGGCGACATCCGCCTGATGGAGAAGCGCGGCGGGCGGTCGGGAGCATGGCGCCGGCGATGAAGGTCGTCACGTCGATCTACTCGGATCCCACCTGGACGCTCCCGGTTCCCGAGGTCGAACGGCTGCGGCGGGCGTTTCCGCACCTCCAGGTCGTTGACGCGCCGTCGCGCGAGGCGCGCCTGCGCGAGCTGCCCGACGCCGACGTGGCCTTCCTGTCGCAGCTCAGGCCCGACGAGTTCGCCGTCGCCGCCAGGCTGCGGTGGATCCAGAGCCCCGCCGCCGGCGTGGCCGGCCTGCTGTACCCCGAACTGCGCGACAGCCCCGTCGTGCTGACCAACGCGCGCGGCATCCACGGCGACGCGATGGCCGAGCACGTCATCGGCATGGTCCTGGTGCTGTTCCGGCAGATTCACGCCGCCATCCGCGACCAGGTCCGCCACGAGTGGCGCAAGCCGCCGCAGGCCGCCTGCCGGATGCTGCGCGGCCGCGTGATGGGCATCGTCGGCCTCGGCGCGATCGGCACCGCGGTGGCCGAGCGGGCGGCG
>JAJXZZ010000122.1 GCA_021779795.1 Acidobacteriota bacterium
GCCGCCGCCGCGGGTCCTGGTCGGCGGCGAGCCGGCGCGGCTGGGTTCGGCCTCGTCGCGCCGCCTGGTGGCGGTCGTGCCGCCGGGGATCGGCGGCGGCCCGGCGCCGGTGGTCGTGGGCGCCGACCCGCTGGGGTCGATAGAGATCGGCGCGCGCGTGGCGGGCGAGCTGCACCAGGTGGACAGCCCGGCGTTCGACGCCGAGGGCAACCTGTACGTGACCAACAGCGGCCCGCGCGGCCAGTCGGTGCCGGTGTCGATCTTCCGGATCCGCCCGGACGGCGCCCGCGAGGACGTGGCCGCGGGCATCGTCAACGCCACGTCCGTCGCCTTCGACCCGTTCGGCGAGCTGTGCGTGACCAGCCGGTTCGACGGCTCGGTCTACCGCGTCAAGCGCGACGGCACGATCGAGAAGATCGCCTCCGACCTGGGCGTCGCGTGCGGCCTGGCGTTCCTGCCCGACGGGACGATGTACGTCGGCGACCGGACCGGGACGCTGTTCCGCGTGAACGCGGCGGGCCGCGTGATCCCGTTCGCCTCGTTGCCGCCGAGCATCGCCGCCTTCCACGTCGCCGTCGGCCCCGACGAGTCGGTCTACGTCAGCGGGCCCACGCTCTCGAGCCGCGACGTCGTCTACCGCGTGGACCGCCGCGGCGAGACCAGCGTGTTCGCCGACGGCTTCGGCCGCCCGCAGGGGCTGGCGTTCGGCCCCGACGGGGCGCTGCACGTCGCCGAGGCGCTGGCCGGCGCGAGCGGCATCTACCGCCTCAAGCGCGGCGGCCGTCGCGAGCTGGTGGTCGCCGGCGAGAACCTCGTCGGCCTCGCATTCCACCCCGCGCGCGGCGCGGCGGTGGTGTCGAGCGACGCGGCCTTCCTCTTCCCGTCCTGGTAGCCGCGCCGGCTTCTGGACAGAACCCGGACGACACGATAGAGTGCGGCCTTTGGGCCGGGGCGGCGCCGGCCAACGGAGGTCGTTCTGCAGCTCTTCCATCGAAAGCCCATCAAGGATCTGCTCGTCGACGGCGATCGCCCCGATTCGCTCAAGCGGGTGCTGGGCGCCGGCGACCTGGTCATGCTGGCCATCGGCGCCGTCATCGGCGCCGGGATCTTCGGCGCCATCGGCACGGCGGCGGCCGGCCAGATCGGCCCCAACGGGGAAGTGATCAGGGTCGGCGCGGGCCCCGCCCTCGTCTTCTCGTTCCTGCTGCTCGGCGCCGCCTGCGCGCTGGCCGGCCTCTGCTACGCCGAGCTGGCCTCGATGATCCCCCAGGCGGGCAGCGCCTACGCCTACTCGTACGCCACGCTCGGCGAGATCGTCGCCTGGATCATCGGCTGGGACCTCATCCTCGAGTACGCCGTCGGCAACGTCGCCGTCGCGATCTCGTGGGGCGACTACTTCACGACGCTGCTCCGGGGCCTCGACATCGTCCTGCCGCAGTGGCTGACGACGGGGTATCGGACGGCGCTGCTCAGCAGCGACCCGGCCATCCACGGCCTGCTGGCGTCGGCGCCGAGGCTGCTCGGGATCCCGATCCTGATCAACATCCCCGCCTTCGGCATCGTGATGCTGATCACGTGGCTGCTGCTGCAGGGGGCGCGCGAGAGCACGACGGCCAACAACATCATGGTCGGCATCAAGCTCGTCGTGCTGACTCTCTTCGTCGTCGTCGGCGCCTTCCACATCAACCCGGCCAACTACCACCCGTTCGCGCCGAACGGCTTCACGGGGATCCACCAGGGGGCGGCGATCGTCTTCTTCGCCTACATCGGCTTCGACGCGATTTCGACGGCGGCCGAGGAGACGAAGAACCCGCAGCGCAACCTGCCCATCGGCATCCTGGGCGGCCTCGCGATCTGCACGGTCATCTACATCATCATCGGCTTCGTCCTGACGGGGATGGTGCCCTACCGGCAGCTGGCGGTGGCCGACCCGCTGGCGCGGGCGCTGCAACTGGCCGGGCTGACGACGGTGGGCTGGATCGTGGCGCTCGGCGCGGCGATCTCGATGGCGGCCGTGCTGCTGGTCTTCCAGTACGGCCAGCCGCGGATCTTCTTCTCGATGGCGCGCGACGGCCTGCTGCCGAAGTGGGCGGCCAAGGTGCACCCGGTGCACCGCACGCCGTACGTGACGACGCTGCTCACCGGCGTGCTGGTGGCCCTGGCCTCGTCGGTCGGCGACGCGGCCGAGACGTACGACCTGACGAACATCGGCACGCTGTTCGCCTTCATGCTGGTCTGCATCGGCGTGCTGGTGCTCCGCCACAAGGAGCCGGACCGGCCGCGGCCGTTCCGCGTGCCGTTCGTCTGGCCGGTGACGCTGCTGGGCGCGGCGGGCTGCCTGTTCATCATGAAGGGGCTGCCGCGATCCGCCTGGGAGCGGTTCGGGTGGTGGCTCGTGATCGGGCTGGTCCTGTATTTCAGCTACGGCATCCGCCACAGCAAGCTGAGGATCGGCAATCGGCAGTCGGCTGTCGGCGGTCGGCAGTAGGCGGCCGACAATCGGCAGTAGGCGGTAGGCGGTAGGCGGTGGGCGGTCGGCGGTGGGCAGTAGGCGGTGGGCAGTAGGCGGCGTCACGTGTGACCCCGCCCTGAGCCTTCTTCCCTGAGCCTTCTTCCCTGAGCCTTGAGCCTTCTTACTCCTGCGCCCAGATCAGTTCCGCCAGCGGCTTCCTCGGCCGCTGTTCGGGCGCCTCGTCGGCCGGGTAGCCGAGCGGCGTGAAGGCCAGCGGTTCCATCCCCTCGGGCAGGTCGAACACACGGCGGGCGACGGCCGGGTCGAAGGCGGCGATCCAGCAGGTGCCCAGCCCCTGCGCGGCGGCGGCCAGGATCATGTGGTCCATGGCGATCGCGGCATCCACGTCGGCGTAGTTCTTCCCGTCGCGCCTGACCCACGCCTCGCTCGGCACCGTGCAGATGCCGATGATGAGCGGGGCCTGGCAGAACCAGTCCCGGTGGTAGAGGCGGCCGAACTCGTCCGCGCAGCCGCCCGTCCCGCGCACCAGGATCCGGAACGGCTGCATGTTGGCGGCGGTGGGCGCGACCTGGCCGGCGCGAAGCACCCGCCGGAGCTTCTCCTCCTCGACCGGCCGTTTCGAGTAGGCGCGCACGCTGTAGCGGGATTCGATCAGTTCGAAGTAGTCCACAGGACCTCCGCGGGGGCGTTTCGTACGACACGCTATCCGCTTGGCGCGCAGGCGTCAAGCGCCAGCGCGGCTTGTCGGCCGGCGGGGCGGGTCCGAGCCGGCTCATCCATTCAACCTCCGCTCCATCTCATGATTGACGCCGCGCCCCCCTGGGGCTACGATGCACCACCGTCGTCGTTCAGCTTTCACTGTGTGGCCGAGGTGCGTCGCCATGGGCTGGCGCACGCAGGCATGGACTACGGAGGAGGAGAGGGGCATATGAGGTTCAGACGCGGCCTGTGGCTGGCAGCGTGGTTCGTGCTGCTGCCGACGTTGGCCATGGCTCAGCAGACCGGCACGATCGTCGGCAAGGTTGTCGGATCGGACGGGCTCGTGCTGCCCGGCGTGACGGTTGAGGCGCGTTCGCCGGCGCTGCCGGCGCCGCGCGTGACGGTGACCGACGGGGCCGGCAATTACCAGCTGCCGGCGCTGCAGCCGGGCATCTACACGCTGACGTTCGTCCTGTCGGGCATGGGCAAGGTGACCAGGGAAGCGGAGGTCCTGCTGCAGCGGGAAACGACGGTCAACGCGACGATGAGCGTGCAGGGCGTGGCCGAGACGGTCAACGTCACGGCGCCCATCATCCCGGTCATCGAGAAGGACTCGACCGCCCTCAAGAGCGGCCTGACGACGACGACCATCGAGGCGCTGCCGGTCGGGCAGCAGTACCGCGACCTGGTCAAGCTGATCCCCGGCGTGCAGTACACCGAGGACGGCGTGCGCGGCCCGAGCGCGGGCGGCAGCGGCCAGGACAACGTGTACAAGTTCGACGGCGTCAACGTCACGCTGCCGCTGTTCGGCACGCTGTCGGCCGAGCCGGCCGCGCCCGACATCGCCGAGGTGACGACGATCAAGGGCGGCGCCAAGGCGGTGGACTTCGACCGCGCCGGCGGCTTCACGATCGACTCGATCAGCAAGTCGGGCACCTCGACGTTCTCGGGCACGGTGGAGTACCAGTTCCAGACGGCGGGGATGGTGGCGAGCAGGGAGAACGGCGGCATCTCCCAGTACTCGCAGGACCACAAGTGGTTCACGGCGAACCTGGGCGGCCCGGTCATCCCGGGGAAGGCCTACTTCTTCGCGTCCTACTACCGGCCGACGATCAGCCGCTCGAACGCCGCCAACCTCTACGGCGACCTGCCCGGCTACCAGAGCACGCGGAACGAGGGATTCGGCAAGCTGACGCTGACGCCGATCAGCCAGATCCTGATCAACGCCAGCTGGCGGCAGTCGCACCGGCTCGACACCGGGTCCACGTTCGGGCCGACCTCGTCGGCGACGACGGGCAGCGGCGCCGAGGCCTGGCAGAAGATGGGGATCGTCGAGGCGTCGTGGATCGTCAACTCGCGCAGCTACGCGACGTTCAAGTACACGCACTTCTCGAACCCGACGCGGGGCCGCCCCGACCACGTGGCCGACGTCACGATCAGCACGCAGCCGGGCACGCAGCTCCCCCTCAACAGCCTCGACACGGTCGGGCAGTTCGCCGTGCCGGCGCCGATCGCCGGGGCCGACGCCTACAACGCCTTCGTCCAGCCGTTCATCGACCAGTACGGCTACACGCTCGACGGCGTGAAGACGGGCGGCGGCTACGTCGGCTACGGCACGCTGTTCGACAACGACAACTTCTTCCGCGACCAGGCGCAGGTGGCCTACAACCTGACGCTCGGCTCGACGCTGCGCCACGACCTCCACGCGGGGTTCCAGTGGTACGAGGACTCGGAGGACCTGCTGCGCACGTCGAACGGGTGGGGCTACATCACGGTGCCCGGCGGCCGGCTGCCGAATGTCGGCGTCAACGGCATCCCGGCGTACTTCGACGCGCAGTTCCAGCAGCAGACGCTCGGCACGGTCCCGACGATCCACTCCGAGTACCGCTCGATGAACATCGAGGCGAACGACACGATCACCTACAAGAACCTGGCGGTCAACGTGGGCGTGCTGATCAGCCGCGACAAGCTGTACGGCCAGGGGCTCAGGGAGGATCCGTCCACGATCTCGGGCTACGTGGCCGACCCGGGCAACAAGTACCTCGAGTACCTGATCCCGTTCGGCAAGACGATCCAGCCGCGCATCGGGGCCACCTGGTCGTACAACGGCCGGGACACGATCTACGCCAGCTACGCGCGCTACACGCCGGCGGCCAGCTCGCTGCCGCGCGCCGCGTCGTGGGCCCGCAACTCGGCGGCCACGATCGACGCCTACTTCGACCAGAACGGCGTCCTGTACGGCGCCAAGCAGTTCGCCTCGTCGTCGGGCAAGCTGTTCGTCCCCGACATGACGCCGCGCCGGACCGACGAGTACCTGGTCGGCACCAACAAGCAGCTCACCAACGCGATCACGCTGCGCGCCTACTACCGGCACCGCTACGGCTCGCACTACTGGGAGGACACCAACAACAACGCGCGGGTCGTCTTCGACCCGCCGCCCGGCATCCCGCGCGAGCTGTACATCCCCGACCTGTCCGCGATGACCGCCCAGATCGGCAGCGGCTCGAGCTACGTGATCGCCGAGCTGGACGGCGCCTACACGTCGTACCACGAGGCGACGGTCGAGGCCGAGTGGCGGACGAGCAGGTCGTTCGTCCGCGCGTCCTACAGCTGGACCCGCTACCGCGGCAACTTCGACCAGGACAACACGACGGCCGGCAACGACGCCAACATCTTCATCGGGTCGTCGAACATCGGCGACGGCGCCGGCCGCCAGCTGTGGAACTTCAAGAACGGCATCATGCGCGGCGACAAGCCGGTGATGGTGAAGCTGTACGGCTACTACGAGCTGCCGTGGAGCGCGTCGCTCGGCGCGTACTTCATCGCGCAGTCGGGGCAGCCGTGGGAGGCGTGGAGCTACGAGCCGTACATCGCGCTCACGACGAGCACGAGCGACACGGACCGCTTCGCCGAGCCGGCGGGCGACCGGCGGACGCCGGCGCACGCCCAGGTGGACCTGAACTACACGCAGACCTTCAAGGTGTGGTCGCGCTACAGGCTCCAGGCGATCGCCGACGTCTACAACGTCACCAACAGCCAGACCGGCTACAACTACCAGCCGAGCCTGCACAGCCCGCTGTTCGGCCAGCCGCGATCGTGGTTCGCGCCACGCCGGCTGCAGCTGTCGGTCAGGTTCACGTTCTAAGAGGGCCCAGGGCTTCGGGCTTCGGGCTTCAGGCTTCGGGCTTCGGGCTTCGGGCCGGGGGGGCGGGGGAGAAATCCTCCGCCCCCCTTTTTCTATTTCCGGCCTTCGAACGGCGCGAAGAGCCGCTCGCGCGCGATGAGGCCGCGCGTCGCCTGGTCGGCGTGCCGGCGCGCCCGCTCGATGCGGGCGGCGGCGTCGGGCTCGTTCAGCAGCACGCTCACCTGCGCGCGCTTGAAGAGCGCCATCGGGTAGTCGGCGTCGGACGGCGGCACGCGGTCGAGCGCGTCGCGCGCGTCGGCGAAGCGCCGGGCGTCGAGGTAGAGCAGGCCCAGCTCGAGGTCGTCGGGGAAGCGCCGCGGGTCCATCGCCCGCGCGCGCTCGAGCGAGGCAATCGCGTCGGGGGTTCGCCCGAGCCCCATCTGCAGCTCGCCGAGAGCCACGAGCTCGACGGCGGTCGGCGCGCGCAGCCCGTAGAGCCGCTGCCTGAGCGCGACCGCCTCCTCCATCCGCCCCTGGCGCTCGCGGATGGCGGCCAGCGCCTCGAGGACGGGCAGCCGATCCGGCGAATCGGCCAGCGCCTGCTCCAGCACCGGCACGGCCTGCTCCCACTTCGGCCCGCGCGCGTAGTGCAGCGCCAGGTAGACGCGCACGTCGGGCGAGTTCGGCGCGATCTCGGCGGCCCGGGCGAACATCGCCTCGGCCTCGCGCTCGCGGCCGAGCGACGAGTAGGCGGTCGCCAGGCGCAGCGCGGCGTCGAGGTTGTACGGATCGACGGCCAGGATCTTCTCGAGCAGCGGGACGACCTGGCGGTACCGGCCCGCGACGAACAGGCCCGACGCCTCGTCGAGCGCGGGAAACAGCTTCACCATGTCGGCCGGGCGCGGCGCGTCCTTCCTGACCTGCGGCGCCGCGGTCGCGCTGACGTAGCCCAGGCTGGCCAGCGCCTGGCGCGCCTGCGGGTCGAGCCGGTCGGGCGGCCGCGCCGCCTCGGGCGAGGGCACCGGGTAGTCGCGCAGCGCGTTCGGCACCGGCGGACGGTTCCGGTCGTCGGCGGCCAGGTCGCGCGTCTCCGCCGGGTCGGCCACCACGTCGTACATCTCGACCCGGCCCGCGAGGATCGACTTCCGCCGGCCGCTGACGGCCATCACCTGCGGCTGCCACCCGTACTCGAGGAACGGCTTCATCGCCTCGCCGAGCACGACCTCCGAGGCCGGGCGGCGCAGGCTCAGCGGCTCCTTCGTCCCGGCGAAGTCGAGCAGCGTCTGGAACACCCGGCGCGTGCTCACCGGCGTGTCGTTCACGCCCACCGGCACGCCGGGCCCGACGACGACCAGCGGCACGTGCATCGTGGACTGGTAGAGCAGGTTGCCGTGCAGCGCCTCGCCGTGCTCGCCGAGCCCCTCGCCGTGGTCGCCCACGACGACGAACGCGACCGGCCCGCGCGCCGACCGCTCGAACGCCGCCGTCAGCCGGCCGAGCTGCTCGTCCATCGCCGCGACTTCGCCGAGGTACGGCTTGCCGCGGAACCGGCTGAGGAACGGCTCGGGCGGCGTGTAGGGGTAGTGCGGGTCGAAGTAGTGGACCCAGAGGAACAGCGGCTTCGTGCGCGGCCTGGCCAGGTAGGCCAGCGCCGCGTCGGTGGTGGCCCGCGCGTTCCGCTCGACCGCCCCCGCCGGCAGGGTGTCGTCGTAGACGTCGAAGCCGCGCGCGAGGCCGAACTGCCGCGCGAGGATGAACGACGAGACGAAGGCGGCCGTCTCGTAGCCGGCCTTGCGCAGCTCGTCGGCCGCGACCGGCTGCGTCGGCGAGAGGAAGCGGCCGTTCTCGTGGATCGCGTGGCCGGCCGGGTAGACGCCGGTCATCATCGACGCGTGCGACGGGAGCGTCTCGGGCACCGTCGCGTAGGCCTGGCGGAAGCGCATGCCGCGCGCCGCCAGCGCGTCGAAGCCGGGCGTCCGGATGCCGACGGCCTCGGGGCCGATCGCGTCGGCGCGCGTCGTGTCGAGCGTCACCAGCAGGATCGACGGCCGGGCGTCGGCGGGCGCGGCGGCCGGCCGGGCCGGCCGGTCGCCCGACC
>JAJXZZ010000123.1 GCA_021779795.1 Acidobacteriota bacterium
CGCGCTCTCGAGCGCCGCGGCGAGCGCGGCCTCGACCGCCGCCTTGAGCGCGGGGCTCTTCAGGCCGTCCTCGCCGCGCCGCACCGACACCAGGCCCGACGCGCCCGCCTGCCGCGCCTGCTCGGTCAGCGTGTCGATCTGCTTGCGGCTGTACTTCGCGCCGCCCGGCACGACGATCCCCCGGACGGCGCCGCCCGAGGCCAGCGCGTCGCGGAACGGCGTGAACGCGGTCTCGGCGAACACGGTCGAGACGTCCTGGATCTCCATGCCGCAGCGCAGGTCGGGCTTGTCCGACCCGTAGCGCGCGATCGCCTCGGCGTACGGCATCCGCCGGAACGGCGCCTGGACGTCGCGGCCGATGACCGCGAAGACGCGCTGCATCAGCGGCTCGATGAGGTCGAACACCAGCTGGGGCCGCGCGAACGACATCTCGACGTCCACCTGCGTGAACTCCGGCTGCCGGTCGGCGCGCAGGTCCTCGTCGCGGAAGCACTTCACGATCTGGAAGTACCGGTCGGTCCCCGCGATCATCAGCAGCTGCTTGAACAGCTGGGGCGACTGCGGCAGCGCGTAGAACTCCCCGGGGTGGACGCGGCTCGGCACCAGGTAGTCGCGGGCCCCCTCGGGCGTGGACTTGCCGAGCACCGGCGTCTCGACCTCCCAGAAGTCCTGCTCGTCGAAGTACCGGCGGACGGCCATCGTCACGCGGTGGCGCAGGCCGATGTTGGCCTGCAGCTTCGGGCGCCGCAGGTCCAGGTAGCGGTAGCGCAGGCGGAGGTCGTCGGACGCCAGGGCGGCTTCGTCCGCGATCTGGAACGGCGGCACGGCCGCCTCGTTCAGCACGCGCAGTTCGTCGACGGCGACCTCGATCTCCCCGGTGGCCATCCGCGGGTTCAGGGCCTCGGGGGCGCGGGGCCGGACCGTGCCCCGCACGCCGACGACGAACTCGGCGCGCAGGCGCTTGGCCGTCTCGAGGGCGGCGTGGCCCTCCTGGACGACGACCTGCGTCAGGCCGTAGCGGTCGCGCACGTCGAGGAACACCAGCGCGCCGAGATCGCGCACCCGGTGCACCCACCCGAGCAGCGTCACCGCCCTGCCGACGTCGGCGGCGCGAAGGGCCCCGCACGTGTCGGTCCGCGTCCAGTCACCGAGCTGGTCGAACATAGGTCACCTGTTCGCCTTCACGAACGCGACGGCCGTCTCGCGTGGAATCGACTCCTGCGCCGACGCGGCCATCCGGCGCACGGTCACCTGGCCGCGCGCGATCTCGTCGTCGCCGAGGATGAACACCAGCGGCGCCTTCAGCCGGTCGGCCCGCTTCATCTGCGACTTGAGCGAGCGCCCCTCGTACTCGATCTGCGCGTTCAGGCCGGCGCGGCGCAGGTCGCGCAGCAGCGCGAGCGCCGACTCGCGCGCCGGGTCGCCGAGCGCCGCGACGAACACGTCGGGCCGCTTCTCGGGCAGGGCGAGGGCGTCGGGCAGGGCGAGGACCAGCCGCTCGATGCCCGCGGCGAACCCGATGCCCACGCGGTCGGGCCCGCCCAGGTGCCTGACCAGGCCGTCGTAGCGCCCGCCGCCGAGCACGGCGCTCTGCGCCCCGATCCCCCCCGCGAGCACCTCGAACGTCGTCCTGGTGTAGTAGTCGAGGCCGCGGACGAGCCGGTGCGACACCGTGCAGGGGATCCCGAACAGGTCCAGGTACCGCAGGACCGCGTCGAAGTGGGCGCGGCAGGCGTCGCACAGGTAGTCCACCGTGTGCGGCAGCGCGTCGATGACCGGCTGGTCCGCCGGCACCTTGCAGTCGAAGATCCGCAGCGGGTTGGTCACGGCGCGCCGCTGGCAGTCGCCGCACAGCCGCGCCACGTCGCCGCCGAGCGCGGCGACGAGCGCCGCCGAGAAGGCCGGCCGGCAGTCGGGGCACCCGACCGAGTTGACGGCCAGCTCGACGCCCGTGATGCCCAGCTCGCGGATGAGCGTCCAGGCGACGTCGATCACCTCCCCGTCCACCGACGGGTCCTCGACGCCGAACACCTCCACGTCGAGCTGGTGGAACTGGCGGTAGCGCCCCTTCTGCGGGCGCTCGCGCCGGAACATCGGCCCGATCGTGTAGACCTTCGGCACCGCCATGCCCTGCTCGAGCGCGTGCTCGACGAACGCCCGCACCAGGCTCGGCGTCGCCTCGGGGCGGAGGGTGATGCGCTCGCCGTCCTTGTCGGTGAACGCGTACATCTCCTTCTGGACGATGTCGGTCGTCTCGCCCGTCCCCTTGGCGAACAGCTCCTCGCGCTCGATGATCGGCGTGCGGATCTCGGCGTAGCCGTACTGCTCGAAGACGCGGCAGGCCGTGGCCTCGACGAACTGCCAGCGCTCGACGGCGCCGGGCAGGATGTCCTGTGTCCCGCGAATGGCTGCAATCATGCCTGGTTCCCAGTCCGGAGGTCCCGACGCCCGCTCCCGGCGCCCTCCGCGCCGACGCGGCCCCGCCGCCCGCGGCTCAGCGCCGCAGCAGCGCGAGCACGATCGTCAGGATCACGCTCAACAACACCGAGGTCGTCAGGGGGAAGGAGAACGTGAAGGCCCCGCGGCGCACGACGATGTCGCCGGGCAGGCGGCCCAGGGGCACCCCGAGCCACATCGCCGCCCCGACGGCGGCCATCGCCAGCCCGACGATCATCAGCAGCTTCGGCATCTCCCGTGCGCCCGCCCCGCGGTCAGAGGAGTTCCATGCCCCGGAAGAAATAGCCGATCTCGTACGCCGCCGTCTCCGGGGCGTCCGAGCCGTGCGTCGCGTTGCGCTCGATCGAGGTCCCGAACTCCCGCCGCAGGGTGCCCGGGGCCGCCTTGCCGGGATCGGTGGGCCCCATCAGCGCCCGCCACTTCGCGATGGCGTCGGGCGATTCGAGGACCATGACGACCGCCGGGCCGGACGACATGAAGTCGGTCAGGCTGCCGAAGAACGGCTTGTCGCGATGGACGGCGTAGAACCCCTCGGCCTCCCGCTTGGTGAGACGGACGAGTCGCAGCGCCTGGATGGTGAAGCCGGCCTGCTCGATGCGGCCCACGATGGGGCCGGTCAGCCGGCGGCCGACGGCGTCGGGCTTGATGATGGCGAATGTGCGTTCCATAGAACGTACTATTCTATACCAGCCCGTCCGCCGCGCCCGCCTCAGCGCAGCGCGTCGTTGATCGCGTCGAGCGCCTCGCGCGGCGGCCGCGTCCGCCCGGCCGGCAGCTCGGCGAGCGGCTGATCGACGAGGTTGAGCAGCGCGAGGAAGTCGGGCCGGGTCGGATCGACGTAGATGAGGCCCGTCGGGAACTCGCCGCGCGCGGCCGACTCGTGGATGACGCGGCGCGCCATCGCCTTGTTGCCCGGGTCGTAGTCGCCGGCCAGCTTCTTGAGCAGCAGCTTCGACCCGTCGTGCAGCGTCACGGCCCGCACCGTGCCCGGCTCGTAGTCGATCGAGATCTCCTCGAAGAAGGGCACGAAGCTGATCTCCTCGAGCGGCTCCTCGTGGTCCTTCACGTACGAGTAGCTCTTGGTCGATCCCTCGTGGTCGTTGAAGGTCACGCACGGCGAGAGGATGTCGAGCATCGCCGTCCCGCGGTGCGCGATGGCGGCCTTGAGCAGCGACAGCATCTGCTTCTTGTCGCCCGAGAAGGAGCGCGCGACGAAGCTCGCGCCGAGGTCCATCGCGAGCGCGCAGAGGTCCACCGGCGGCAGGTCGTTGACCACGCCGTTCTTGAGCGTCGAGCCCAGGTCGGCCGTCGGCGACAGCTGCCCCTTGGTGAGGCCGTAGCAGCCGTTGTTCTCGACGATGTAGATCATCGGGACGTTGCGCCGCATCAGGTGGACGAACTGGCCGATCCCGATCGCGCCCGTGTCGCCGTCGCCGCTCACCCCCATCGCCAGCATCCGGTGGTTGGCGAGCGTCGCGCCCGTCGCCACCGACGGCATCCGGCCGTGCACGGCGTTGAAGCCGTGCGCCTGGCCGAGGAAGTAGGCCGGGCTCTTGCTCGAGCAGCCGATCCCCGACAGCTTGATCACCCGCTCGCTCTCGACGCCCATCTCGTAGCAGGCCTCGACGATCCGCTCCGAGATCGCGTTGTGCCCGCAGCCGGCGCACAGCGTGCTCTTGCCGCCGCGGTAGGCCGCCAGCTCGAGGCCGATCCGGTTCACCTTGCGGCCCGGGGCCGGGGCGGAGCTGCTGGTCGTCGTCATCGCCGCGCCTCCTGGTGCGCCGCGGCCTCCTGCCGCAGGATCTCGTCGGTGATCGTCCGGGCGTCGACCGGCAGCCCGTCGTAGTGCAGGACCCGCCGCACCCTCGGCGCGAGGGCGGCGTCGAGATCCAGCGTCACGAGCGACGCCATCTGCCCGTCGCGGTTCTGCTCGACGACGTAGACCCGGTCGTGCGCGGCGACGAAGGCCTCGAGCTCGGGCCCGAACGGGAACGCCCGGAGCCGCAGGTACGAGGTGTCGAGGCCCGCCTCCTCGCGCAGCTGGTCGCGGCTCTCGACGATCGCCCAGTGGCTGGTGCCGTACCCGATCACGCCGACGCGCGCCCCCTCGACCCGCTCGACGACGGGCGGGGGCACCAGCGTCCGCGCGTGCTGGAACTTCCGATCGATCCGGTCGATGTTCGCCACGTAGTCGCCGGGCCGCTCGCTGTACTGCGCCCGGTCGTTGTGGCCCGACCCCCGGCAGAAGTACGGCGGCAGCCCGTCGCCCGCCACCGTGCGGTACGGGATCCCGTCGCCGTCCACGTCCCGGTAGCGGCCCCACTCCCCCAGCGCCGCCAGCGTCTCCGGCGTCAGGCGCTTGCCGCGGTCCATCGGCGCGTCCGGGTAGGGAAACGGCTCGGACATCCAGGTGTTCATGCCGAGGTCGAGATCGCTCATCACGAACACCGGCGTCTGCAGCCGCTCGGCCAGGTCGAACGCCGCGATCGCCATCTCGTAGATCTCGCGCGGCGACGAGGGGAGGAGCATCGGGTGCCGCGTGTCGCCGTGCGACAGGAAGGCGGTCGACAGGATGTCGCCCTGCGCCGTCCGCGTCGGCAGGCCGGTGGACGGCCCCACGCGCTGCACGTCGAAGATCACGGCCGGGACCTCGGCGTAGTAGCCCAGGCCCGTGAACTCGGCCATGAGCGAGATCCCGGGGCCCGAGGTGGCGGTCATCGACCGCGCCCCCATCCAGCCCGCGCCGAGCGCCATGCCGAGCGCGCTCAGCTCGTCCTCCGCCTGCACGACGGCGAAGGTCGCCTTCCCGGTCTCGGGATCCATCCGGTACCGGCGCATGTAGGTCGCCAGCGTCTCGCACAGGCTGGACGACGGCGTGATCGGGTACCAGGTCACGACCGTGACGCCGGCCATCATGGCGCCGATGGCCGCCGCCGCGTTGCCGTCCACCAGGATCCGCCCCGACGTGGCCTGCATCCGCTCGGCGACGAACGGGTCGCGCTTCTCGAGGTTCGCCGCGGCGTAGTCGAACCCGGCCCGGAGCGCCGCCTGGTTGAGCGCGAGCGCCTTCGGCTTCTTCGCGAGCTGCCGGTCGAGCGCCCGGTCCACTTCCTCGAGCTCGATGCCGAGCAGCTTCGCCAGGACGCCGTCGTAAATCATGTTCCGCACCAGCTTGCGCAGCTTGGCGTCGGGGCACACGGGCGCCACCAGCTTGTCGAACGGCACGGCGTAGAAGACCAGGTCGTCGCGCAGCGCGTTCAGCCGCAGCGGCTCGTCGTAGACGACGACGGCTCCCGGGTCGAGGCCGAGCACGTCCTCGTGCGCCGTCTCCGGGTTCATCGCCACGAGGATGTCGGTCCCCTTCTTGCGGCCGACGTAGCCGTGGCGGCACGCGCGGATGGTGAACCACGTGGGCAGGCCGGCGATGTTCGACGGGAACAGGTTCTTGCCCGACACCGGCACGCCCGACTGGAACAGCGACCGCAGCAGCACGAGGTTGGCCGTCTGGCTGCCGGAGCCGTTCACGGTGGCGACCTGGATGCTGAAGTCGTTGACGACGGGGAACGCGGCCGGCCCGGACGTCACGCCGCGCGACGCGAGTGATGGAGACGTCATGGGTGCTTCCTGGAGCGGAATCGATGAACGCCGGACGCTGGTACCGGCGTACCAACGGGCTCTCGCGCGGGAACGGATTCGAGTATACCACGCGGGTCGCGGCGGGACCGGTCGGCGGTCGACGGTCGGCGGTCGACGGTCGGCGGTCGGAGGAGGGCCGTCGGATGAGGGCGTCAGACCCTGTGCCGACCGTTGATGCCTGGCCCCCTGTCCCCTCGGCACTCGGCGACAGGGCTGCCCAGGATCAACGGTCGGAGCAGGGCTTCAGCCCTGCTGGTCACGGGTACGAGCTCCGGCCTACTTCAGCGCGGCCTTCACGGCTGCGCCGATCTCGGCGGGGCTCTTCACGACGTGGACGCCGGCGGCCTTCAGGGCGGCCATCTTCTCGGCGGCCGTCCCCTTCCCCCCGGCGATGATCGCGCCGGCGTGGCCCATGCGCCGTCCGGGCGGCGCGGTCTGGCCGGCGATGAAGCTGACGACCGGCTTGGTGAACTCGCGCGTGATGAAGTCGGCGGCCTCCTCCTCGGCCGTGCCGCCGATCTCGCCGATCATCACGACGGCCTCGGTCTCCGGGTCGGCGTTGAACAGCCGCAGGGCGTCGACGAACGTCGTCCCGATGATCGGGTCGCCGCCGATGCCGATGCAGGTCGTCTGGCCGTAGCCGAGCCGCGTCGTCTGCTGGATCGCCTCGTAGGTGAGCGTCCCGCTGCGCGACACGATGCCGATCCGCCCCTCGAGGCAGATGTGGCCCGGGATGATCCCCGCCTTCGCCTTGCCCGGCGAGATGAGGCCCGGGCAGTTGGGGCCGATGAGGCGCGTCGGCTTGCCGCGCATGAAGGTGACGACGCGCATCATGTCGAGCGTGGGGATCCCCTCGGTGATGCACACCACCAGGCCCAGCCCGCCGTCCACGGCTTCCATCACCGTGTCCGCGGCAGCCGGCGGCGGGACGAAGATGAGGGAGGCGTTGGCGCCGGTGGCGGCCACGGCCTCCTGGACGGTGTTGAAGATCGGCCAGCCCTCGTGGACGGTGCCCCCCTTGCCCGGGGTGACGCCGCCGACGATCGTCGTGCCGTAGGCCGCCGCCGCCTTCGCGTGGAAGGTCCCTTCCCGGCCGGTCAGGCCCTGGACGAGCAGCCGCGTGGACTTGTCGAGTAGCACTGCCATTAGCGCCCTCCCGCCAGCTTCACGACCGCCTCGGCCGCCTGGTCCACCGCGTCGGCTGTGGTGAAGTTCAATCCGCTCTCGCTCAGCATCCGCTTGCCGGTCTCGACGTTGGTCCCCTCCATCCGGATGACGATCGGGAGGGTGACGTTCAACTCCTTGACCGCGGCGACGAGCCCTTCCGCCAGGATGTCGCACCGCAGGATGCCGCCGAAGATGTTGATGAAGACCGCCCGCACGTTGTGGTCGGTCGTCAGGATCCGCACCGCGTTCTTGATCTGCTCGGCCGTCGCGCCGCCGCCGACGTCCAGGAAGTTGGCGGGCTCGCCGCCGGCGAGCTTGATCACGTCCATCGTCGCCATGGCCAGGCCGGCGCCGTTGACCATGCAGCCGATGTTCCCGTCGAGCCGGATGTAGTTCAGGGAGTACTTCGACGCCTCGATCTCGAGCGGGTCCTCCTCGTCGAAGTCGCGGAGGTCCTTGATGTCGGGGTGCCGGAAGAGCGCGTTGTCGTCGAAGTTCATCTTCGCGTCGAGCGCGAGCAGGTCGCCGGCCGCGGTGACGATGAGCGGGTTGATCTCGACCAGCGACGCGTCGGTCGCCATGAAGGCCTCGAAGATCTGGGCCATCACCCGGGCGGCCTTCCCGACGGCCGGCCCCTCGAGACCGAGGCTGAAGGCCAGGCGCCGGGCCTGGAACGGCAGCAGCCCGGTGGCGGGGTCGATGTGCGCCTTGAAGATCAGGTGGGGCGTCTGCTCGGCCACCTTCTCGATCTCCATGCCGCCGGCCGGGCTGACCATCAGCACGGGGCGCTCGGCGGCGCGGTCGATAACGAGGCCGAGGTACAGCTCGCGGGCGATCTGCAGCCCCTCCTCGACGAGCAGCCGCTTGACCACGCGGCCCTCGGGCCCGGTCTGGTGCGTGACCAGGCGCATGCCGATCATCTCGGTCGCCAGGCGCTCGGCCTCGTCGACCGACCTGGCCAGCTTGACGCCGCCGCCCTTGCCGCGCCCGCCCGCGTGGATCTGCGCCTTGACGACGACGGTGCCGACGAGCCGGCGCGCGATGTCCGCGGCC
>JAJXZZ010000124.1 GCA_021779795.1 Acidobacteriota bacterium
CGAAGTCGATGCCGATCCTCGAGACGGCTCCCTTCCGCGAAATCTCGGGGCGCGCCCACACGACGGTCCCGTCGAGGACGATCGGCTCGCGCGCCGGGCCAAGTTCGAGCGTGACCGCGCGCCTGGGCTCGATCGTGCCGGGCGCGAGCACCTGCGCGCCGACGGCCGACAGGTTCACGATCTGCGCCGGCTGCCCGTCGAGCGTCGCGTGGGCCGAGCTCTTGATCGGGAACCGGGGCGCCCGCCGCGTTCCGGGGTCGAGACGGCGGGCCGGGCTCGCCGTCGCCGCCTCGCGCGGCGGGGCCGGGCGGCGCGGCGAGACGCGCTGGTAGCCCGAGTTGTGGGAGACGATGCGGATCTCGGTGCCGTCGAGCGCGGCGTCCTGCTTGACCCTGGCGATGAGCGCCGCCCCGCGCGGCGTGGCCGCGAAGAGGCGTTCGAGCACGATGATGTCCGGCCGGCCCTCGACAATCGTCTTCACCGCGCGCACGGCTTCCGAGTCGGCGAACGTCGTCACGTCCAGCTCGGATCCCAGGCGCTCCCGGAGGGCCGGGACGAAATCGGGCGCCGCGATCAGGATGACGGTCGGCTTCGGCATCGCGCACCAGTCTAGCAGAACGGGCGGAGGGCCGGCAGCGGCGCCAGGGGGGCCGCGATGACCGGGGCCGCGGCGGCCGCGGGCCCGGTCGTGGTGTGCCGCGCGCTCCGGAAGCGGTACGGCAGCGTCGTGGCCGTGGACGGCCTCGACCTCGAGGTTCGCGCGGGCGAGTGCTTCGGCCTGCTCGGCCCGAACGGCGCCGGCAAGACGACGGCCGTCGAGATCCTCGAGGGGCTGCTGGAGCCCGACGAGGGCCGCGTCGAAGTGCTCGGCCTCACCTGGGGATCGCACGACGGCGAGTTGCGGCAGCGGATCGGCGTCCAGCTGCAGGAGACGCAGCTCAACGAGAAGCTCACCGTCGAGGAAATCGTCCGGCTGTACCGGTCGTTCTACCGGCGCGGCCCGTCGGTGTCCCGCGTGCTGCAGATGGTGCAGCTCGAGTCGAAGCGGGGGAGCTGGGTGAGCCGGCTGTCGGGCGGGCAGAAGCAGCGCCTCGCGGTCGCCTGCGCCCTCGTGAACGAACCCGACCTGCTGTTCCTCGACGAGCCGACGACCGGCCTCGACCCGCAGTCGCGCCGCCAGCTCTGGGAGCTGCTCGCCGGCTTTCGCGCGCGCGGCGGCACCATCCTGCTGACCACCCACTACATGGACGAGGCCGAGACGCTGTGCGACCGCGTCGCCATCGTGGACCGCGGCCGCGTCATCGCCCTCGGCACGCCGCGGGAGCTGGTCGCCTCGCTCGGCGCCGGCCATGTCGTCGAATGCACGCTCGCGGGGCCGTCCGGCCTCGGCGCGACGGGGCTCGCGGCCCTGCCGGGGGTGACGGCGGCGAGCGCCAGCGGCCGGACCATCCGCCTGCGCGTGACCGAGCCGCACCGGGTGGTGCCGGCGTTGCTCGCCGAGCTGGACCGGCAGGGGATCGACCTGGCCGGCCTCACGGTGCACCAGGCCACGCTCGAAGACGTGTTCGTGGCCCGCACGGGACGGCATCTTCGCGATGAGTAGGCGCGAGTACCCGACCCACCCGCTGCTGGAGCTGACGCTGGCGCGCCTGCTGGAGTTCGCGCGCGAGCCCGAGGCCGTGTTCTGGGTCGTCGTCTTTCCGCTCGCGCTCGCCCTCGCGCTCGGCATCGCGTTTCGCTCCACGGGCGCCGAGGCCGTCTTCGCGGGCATCGTCGAGGGGCCCGGCGCGTCCGGGGTCCGGGCGGCGCTGGCGCCAGCATCCGGCATCCACGTGCGCCTGCTGCGCCCCGACCAGGTGGACCGGGCGCTGCGCGACGGCGAGGTGCAGGTGGTCGTGCTGCCCGGCCCGCCGCCGACCTACCGGTTCGATCCGACCAGGCCCGAGAGCGCGTTCGCGCGGCTCGCAGTGGACGGCGCCCTTCAGCGGGCGGCCGGCCGGAAGGACGCGTTCGTGCCCCGCGAGCAGCGCGTGCAGGTCGTCGGGGCGCGCTACATCGACTGGCTCATCCCGGGCCTGCTCGGCATGAACATCATGGGCACCGGGATGTGGAGCATCGGCTTCTCGATCGTCTGGGCCCGCACGCGGCGGGTGCTGAAGCGCCTGGCGGCGACGCCGATGGCGCGCCGCGATTACCTGCTGGCCCAGATGCTGGCGCGGCTCGTCTTCCTCGTGGTCGAGGCGGGCGGCCTCCTGAGCTTCGCGTCCCTGGCCTTCTCGGTCCCGATCAGGGGCTCGGCGGCGGCGCTCGTCGTCGTGCTGCTCGTCGGGGCGCTCGCCTTCAGCGGCCTCGGCGTGCTCGTCGCCAGCCGCGCGCGCACGATCGAGGCCGCGTCGGGCTGGATGAATTTCTCGATGCTCCCGATGTGGGTGCTGTCCGGCGTGTTCTTCTCGTCGGCGCACTTCCCGGCGGCCACGCAGCCGTTCATTCACGCGCTGCCGCTGACGGCGCTCAACGACGCGCTGCGGGCCGTGATGCTCGACGGCGCGGGGATCGCCGCCGTCGGCGGCGAACTGGCGCTGCTGTCGGCATGGGCGGTCGTCACCTTCGTCGTGGCGCTGAAGGTGTTTCGCTGGACGTAAAGGGCCGGCCGGGGCGGGGGTCAGTGCACGCCGGGGCTCATCTGCAGCATGCCGGGTTCGGCGCCCAGCCGCCGGATGGCCGTTTCCCACATCTCGGCCGGCGGCACGTCGAAGATCAGGTCCAGTTCGATCGGCATGATCAGCCAGGCCGACTGGCGCAGTTCGGCGTCGAGCTGGCCCGGTCCCCAGCCCGCGTAGCCCATCAGCAGGCGGGTCCGCGGCGACCGTTCCCGTTCGAGCAGCTTCCGCAGCAGCGTCGCGGACCCGGAAATGTAGACGCCGTGGCAGATCTGCACCGAGTCCACGTCGTCGGGGTCGTCGCCGAGCAGCAGGCAGCCCCGCTCCGGCTCCACCGGGCCGCCCGTCCACAGCTCCAGCCCGTTGTCGGCCGCGATCGGCGGGTCGAGGCGGACGGCCTGGGCGGCTGACGCGCCGGTCGGCCGGTTGAGCACCAGGCCCCACGCGCCGTCCGCGGTGTGCTGGCAGAGCAGCACCACGGCGCGGCGAAAGTTCGGATCGTCGAGCTGCGGCATCGAGAGCAGGAGCGCCGGGGCAACCGACGGAGGCGGCGCGGCCGTGACTGTCATGCCCTCATCATACCGCGGCGCCGCGCTATAATTCCTGCCTCCGGCCTGGGTTGCCGGGGCCCGCCTGGGCCGCCTGGACCGCGCGCCCGCCGGCGGCGCGGCGCGCGCGACGAGAGAGGAACGGGGATGCACACCAGCAGGGCAGACGGGGCGGTCGGATCGTGGCGCGCGCTCCCGGGCGACGAGGCCCGGCGGATCATGTGGCGATTCGCCGGTCGGGGCGACGTGCAGGACCTCGTGCGCGCGGCGCGCGCCGTCGCCCGCGGCCCGGTGGCGCGGCTGGTGGCCTCCGGCGCCCGGGGCACGCCGGGATGGACGCCCGACAAGCACGCGCTGCTCGAGGCGTTCGACCGGGCGGGCGTGACGGGCCTCGCGGCCGACCCGGCCGAGGGCGGCCCGGTCGAAGGCCCGAAGAGCCTCGCGCTGGCGCTGGTCGGCTTCGAGCTGGCGTGGGTGGATGCCGGCGCGGCCAGCATCAGCCTCGCGCAGCACCTGGCGCTCTCGCCGATCCGCCACCGCGGCACGCCCGCGCAGCGCCGGGACTACCTCCGGCGCGCGGCGGGCGCCGACGGGCGGCCGCCGCTTCGCGGGGCCTTCTGCCTCACCGAGCCGCTGCCCAACGTCGGCGTCGAAACCGGCCTGCTCGGCGGGTCGGTCCGCGTCGCGGAGTGGCGGGAAGGGGAGGAGCCGACGCTGCAGGTGGACAAGCGCGGCCGGTTCATCACCAACATGGCGTTCGCCGACTTCGTGGTCGTCGCCGTCAACAGCGCCGACCCGCGGATCAAGGGCAGCTGCATGGTGATCGTCGAGCCCTCCGACCCCGGCACGTTCGACCGGGGCCGCGCCACGCCCACGCTGGTCCACCAGCTGTCCTCCACGCACGATCCGGTCTTCTCGCTGCGGGTTCCGGCGTCGCGGATCGTCGGCGGCTACGACGTCGTCGGCGGCGTGATCGTGCCGCGGTCGAGCCACGGCGACGTGGCCGAGACGGTGTTCCGCCGCACGCGCGTCACCGTGGCGGCGATGACCGCGGCCAAGCTGCTGTCGGCCGTCGAACCGGTGCTGCGCTACCAGCGCGGCCGCTTCCGCGGCGCCGCGACCGTGTCGCCGGGCACGCCGCGCCACGAGCTGGGCTTGCAGCTGCGCGAGGACGCCCTCCACCGCCTCATCGACGTCTGGGCCACCGGCGAGGCCGCGGCCTCGCTGGCCTTCGCGGCCGCGAGGGTCTTCGACGACCTCGAGCCGATCGAGCGGCGGATGACCGGGGAGATGGACCGTCGCGGCGTCCGCGGCGGCCCCGCCCGCGTCCGCGCGCTGCGCCGGCGCGAGGCCGACGCCGCCGAGTACCTCCGCGAGTCGGCCCGCCCCGAGGGGCGCCGCAACCAGGCCCGGGTGGACGAACTCGCCGCCGACCCCGTCGTCCAGTACGTCGTCGGCAACTCGCTCGCCGCCGTGTTCGGGCCGGCGGCCAAGCTCTGGAACACCGGCCACGGCGCGACGACGATGCGCGAGGCGGTCAGCCTGATGGGGGGCTACGGCATCGTCGAAACCTGCCCGGGATTCCTCGGGCAGAAGTGGATGGACGCGCAGCTCGAGGCGACCTACGAGGGGCCCGAGTCGGTGCAGCGCCGCCAGCTCTCGACGACGATGGCCGACGCCGTGTTCCTGGCGCAGTTCCGGGCCTGGATCGCCGAGGTGCGCCACGTCGCCGCCTCGAGGCCGGGCAGCGGCGCCTGCGTCCTGGCCACGGCCATGGAGCTCTGGTACTGGACGCTGCAGCACCTGCAGCGGGCCACCGACCCGGACGGACGCGCGCTCTACGACTGGTCCCGCCAGGGGGTGACGTTCCCGATGGCCGACGCCCTCGGCTGGCTGCTCGCCTCCTACTGCCAGATCCTCGACGTCCTCGAACTGGAGTCCGGCGGGGCCGGCGACCCGGCGCTCGCCTCCGGCCTGCCGGGTCTCGTGGAGGTGCTGACCGACTTGTGCCACGTGCAGGCGGCGCGGGCCGCGGGCGAGGTGGCCCGCATCGCCGCGTCGCTGGCCTTCGGCTACCGGCGCCACCCGAAGTGGGACGCCGAGGGATGCGCGGCCTGCTTCGCCGCCGACAGCCTGGCCGACCTCGACGTGATGATTCCCGGGATCGAGAGCTCGGCCGGCGCCTACGGCGACGTGATCGCCGCCGACGGCTCGCATCGCGACAAGGCCGGGCCCTGCGCCCGCGTCGACGGGCTCGAGGATTTCCTCGACCTGCGGCGCCGCATGGACGGCTGCCTCACCGGCGCGCGGCTGGCCAAGGACCGCGTCGCGCAGGCCCTCACGAAGATCGCGATTCCCGACGCGCTCGACTACCCGTCGTGAGGGCGGGCGGCGCGGCCTACTTCGCGTACATGTCGATCACGCGCGAGAGGGCCCGCTGGCACACGCGGCAGAACCCCACCTCGTCGCGCGTGAACATGATGCAGTCGGCCTCGGGCCGGTAGAGCCCCGTCGGCTCGTACGACGCCCCCTCGAAGGCGCCCACCTTGTGCGAGTAGGCCATGCCCGCCAGGAAGGGCGTGGACCAGCTCCGTTCTTCGGTGAAGAGCGCGTTCATCTCGGCCTCGGGCGCGTTGCGGGCGCGGATCGCCTGCCGCTGCTCCTGGAATGCCAGGCTCCGCTTCTCGTAGGCCTGCTTGTCCCACGGCGTCGGCAGCGGCGTGCCCGGATCCACCAGGTCCTTCCACTTGAGCGCCGCCGGGTCCTTCATCGCCGTGACGTTGGGCTCCCACGGCTCGGGGCGATCCACCACGCCCGTCTGGTACGCGACCGGCGACGTGTAGTACTCGTCGGCGAGCCCGGCGAAGTGATGGCCGAACTCGTGGACGAAGATGTACTCGGCGAACGCCGTGTCCACGGCCGCCGACGCCTGGTCGCGGAAGATCCCGCCGCCCCCGTACTGCGCCTCGTTGATGAGGACCTCGATGAAGTCGTACGGCGCCTGCGACGCGATGTCGCGCATCGCGCGGTTGTCGAGCGCGAGCGCGTAACGCTCCGAGTCGAAGACGTTGTAGCTCACCCCGAGCCGCGTGCGGCGGAAGTCGGCCGTGCGCGGGCGGTTCACGCCGCTCCGCGGCGTCGGCAGGTCGATGGCGCGCACGTTGAAATCCGCCCTCCGGCTCTTGAACGGCTCGGTCGCGAACAGCCGGTCGGTGAGGCGCTTCACGTCGGCGTGGAACTTCGGCAGTTCCGCCTCCGCGTAGCCGTCGCCGAGGATCAGCAGGTCCACCTTGACGGCGGCCGGCCCGTTCTCGAACACCGTCCAGACCTTCCCCTCCGGCGGGGCGCCGGCGGCGGTCACCGCCCGCGACGCCGGATCGACCATCGTCGTCCAGGCTTCGCGAAAGAGGTTGGTCCGATCGCGCTTCTTCACGACCACCTGCACCGGGTTCTTCGGCCACGGGAAGCGCAGCGATTCGTGGAACGTTCTGCGCACGCCGTTCCGGGCCTCGTCGGTCGTCTCCCACTCGCCGTAGAGCGAGGCGAACCCGCGCGAGTAGATCACCTGGTTGGTCCGGCAGTCGATGACTTCGAACAGGTAGGGTCCGAGGTTCGAGGTGTCCACGAGCTGGGTGCGGCTGCCCGGCCATGGGCCGTCGGCGACGACCTGGTCGAGGGCGAACGTCTCCTGGCCTCCGCCCGTATGGTAGTAGTCCACGCGCATCGTCCGCTCGGTGAAGAACGTCGGGTAGAGCGCCTGCGCTCCGGCGACCGGGGCCGCGGCCAGCACCGCGACGGCGGCCATCGAGACGGCCTGTCTGGTCATGATCACCTCCGTGCGGAATCGACCGAATCGGACGCCGACAGCCTACCACACGCAAGGACTTCCGGGTCGCGGCTCGGGGCGCGCGACCTTGGGCGAAGCGACGGTGGGGCAAGGCCGTGCGCGGCACGTCCCGGGCCGCGAGACGCTGAGCGACCGACGGGGATTGGCTGGAGGGAGCAACGACATGTCAACGAGGCCGCACCACGCCGGTTGGGGGGATCCGGCGGGGCAGGC
Source organism: Acidobacteriota bacterium (assembly GCA_021779795.1). Taxonomy (GTDB): domain Bacteria; phylum Acidobacteriota; class Vicinamibacteria; order Vicinamibacterales; family Fen-181; genus FEN-299. The sequence goes on from JAJXZZ010000124.1 coordinate 7,269, forward strand.
GAACCTGCCCCAGCGGGAGCGCGTCCTCGTTGACCAATGGAAATATGAATGCGGGACTACTCGACCTTGACGATGCAGCCGTCCACCGGGCAGACCTCGACGCACTTCGGCGAATCGTAGTGGCCGACGCACTCGGTGCACTTCGCCGCGTCAATCACGTAAACCGTGTCGCCCTGCGTAATGGCCTCGTTCGGGCACTCCGGCTCGCAAGCGCCACAGCTGATGCAGTCTTCCTTGATCGTCATCGCCATCGTATCCACTCCTCGTTGTTCAATGGCCGGGATCGGCCAGCGTGACCTGAGTCGCCAGGGCCGATCCGGTCATCGATCGGCGGTTTCTAGTCGGATTGTACAACGCCGGCGGCGCCGACGACAACTCTCCGCTGATGGTGCCGGAAAGCCGTAACCTCATCAAAGTAGGCGACTAATCCGGTCGCAGATCGCGCGGATCCCGCCGTGTCGAGCCGTCAGATGCCGAACAGCAAGCTCAGCCCCTGGACCACCGAGAACGCCACCGCCGCGACCGTGGCCACGAGGCAGCCGAGGGCGATGAGCATGTGGTCGCTGCGCTCGGGTTTCAGCGGGTCCAGCCAGACCGAGGCGAGGTAGCCGCCGGCAAAGCCGCCCGCGTGCGCCCAGTTGTCCACGCCGGGCATGAACAGGCCGAACAGGAACAGGATGACGGCCCACGACCAGGCCTGCCCCTTGATGTGGCTGCTGCCGGTGCGGTGCCCGTAGCGCACCAGCGCGCCCAGCAGGCCGAAGATGGCGGCCGACGCCCCGATCGTGAACGACGCGCCGCCGATGAACGGCAAGGGGGGCAGCAGGTAGCCCGCCACCGAGCTGGCGAGGAAGCCCAGCGCGCCGGCGATCGTGTAGATGATCACCACGCGGCTCGCGCCGAACAGCTCCACCGTGGGCGGTCCCAGCTCGCGCACCCACCACATGTTGAAGACGATGTGGAGGAGGTTGCCGTGCAGCCAGCTCGCGCTCAGGATCGTCCACCAGCGGCCGTACACGAACACCGGCAGGGCGCCGCTCTCG
>JAJXZZ010000125.1 GCA_021779795.1 Acidobacteriota bacterium
AGGCGGCCGGGGCGCCGCCGCGGCCGTCGAAGACCGCCACCGCGCCGCCCCCGGTCTGGTCGCGCTGCCGGCGCGACGCGCTCGCGAACCCGGCGCCGAACCGCAGCGCGTGGCTTCCGCCCGTCCACCGTTCGACGCGCCACGCGCCCGAGACGGCCGCCTCGAACGCGGGCCGGCCGTACTCGTGACGCGTGGCCGACCTCCAGCGCAGGAGCGAGTAGCGGTCGTAGGCGCCCTGGATCCCGGCCAGCGACGGATCCTGGAAGTCGAGGGCGAAGCTGGCGTCGCTGAACGCGACCGTGGCGTCGAGCGTGACGCGACCGGTGAGCGCCGCCTGGTGCTCGACGCGAAGCGGCCGCGCCGCCGAACGGCTGGACTCGCGCGTCGTCGCCTCCAGGCGCGTGTAGGCCGAGGCGCCTCGCGCGGGCCTGGTCCGGTGCGACCAGTCCCAGCGCACGATCGATCGATGGCGGGGCGTCCAGCGGTACTGCAGCTCGGCGCCCGCCTGCGTCGTGGTCGTGACATCGGGCTCGAGGCAGCCGGCGCGATACGCGGCGCCCGGGAGCGGCCACCCGGCCGAGTCCAGGCAGGACGCGACGTAGAAGCCGATCACGCCGACGTCTTCGACGGCGCGGCCCGCCTCCCCGAACACCCACGCCCGGCCGCGCAGCAGCGGGCCGCCGGCTTCGACGTGCAGGCTGGCCAGGCGGTGCAGCGGGCTGCCGAGGCCCGCGCCCTGCGCTTCGAGTTCCGCGGGCAGGCGGCCCGATTGCAGCCGCTGGTCCGCGAACAGGAAGCTCGCGCTCCCGGCGAAGCGGCCGCCGACGGTCCTGACGATCGGCCGCGGCGCGCCGCCGGCGGCTCCGGGCAGGTCGAGATCGAGCGCGTCGTCGCGGGCCGGCGAGCGCGACAGGCGCGCATCGACCGCCGTGCGCAACCCGCCGGCGACCTCGACGCGGCCCACCTGGCGCCGCGCGAACCCGACGGCGTCGAACGCCATCGAGTAGGTGCCGGCCGGCAGGCCCGTGAACCAGTAGGTCCCAAGCGCCGACGTGATCGCGGATTGCGCGAGCGGCAGCGCGGATCCCGCGATCGTCACCTCGACTCCCGCCAGCCCGTTCCCCTCCGGGCCGGTCACGCGCCCGGCGATCTCGCCGTTCTGCGCGTGAGGACGCACGGCCGCGTCCGTCCGGGCCGCGTCGGCGGCGAGGCCGGGGGGGACGCCCGCGCGTGCGGACGCCGCGAAGAGAGCCGCCGCGAGGAGCGCGTGCGGGCGCCAGGGCATGTCGTCGGTCCGGGCCTCGTGGCCCGCCCCAGTATCGCGGCCCCGCCGCCGCGTTCGACCATCCCCGCGAGGGTTTTGCACGCAATCTGACCCGGCCGCTCCGACCTGCGCGCGGGGATCGCGGTTCGCGAGCCTGGAGCCCCGAGCCTCGGGATCGCGCGAGACGCATCGTGCGGCCAGCCTCGTGCCCCGCGCCGGACCGATGTATGCTGTCGCGTCACCCCGAACTTCGGGTGGCGGAGGATGCGGAGGATGCGGACGTTTCGCCCGGAACGGACCCGGTTGTTCACCGCCGCGCTGGCCGCCGCGTGCACGGTCGGCCTCGACGCATCGCGGCCGGCCGCGCGCCCGGCCGCCGACGGCAAGGCCCTGGCCGCCGAGCAGGCCATCGCGGCGACGGTGTCGGAATCGCGCATGGTCCAGACCGTCAGGCACCTGGTCGGGTTCGGCGCGCGGATGTACGGCACGCCGTCGAACCACGAGTCGGCCGCCTGGCTGGCCGGCGCCTTTCGGCAGGCCGGCCTCGAGGTGACCGTGCGCAAGGATCCCGCGCGCGACTGGTTCCAGCCGGGGCGCTGGGAAGTGAAGGCCGTGGCGGCCGCCGGCGCCGGCCCGACCGTGCTCGCCTCGGCGTGGCCCGCGATCGGGTCCCCGTCGGGAACCGGCGAAGCCGAGCTGGCCATCGACGCCGGCCCGGGCGCCGTGTGCCTCACCTCGAAGAAACTCGCGCCGCAATCGACGAGCGGCTGCGTGGCCGTGCTGTTCGACGGCCGGACCTCGCCGTCCGGCTACCCGGGCGTGGCCCGACTCAGGGGGACATGGACGATTCCCGTCTTCAGCGTGTCGCCGCGTGAGTCGGAGCCGTTGCGGGCGCGCGTGGCCGCCGGCGGGAAGGCGCGCGTGTCGTTCGCCCTCGAGGCCAGGCGCGGCCGCGACGCCGCCGACACGGTGGTGGCGACGCTGCCCGGAAAGGACCGGTCCCGCTACATCCTGTTCTGCGCCCACGGCGATTCCGACTCGGGCGGACCCGGCGCCGACGACAACGCCTCGGGCGTGGCCGCGGTCCTCGAGATCGCCCGCGCCGCGGCTGCCGCCGTCAAGGCCGGTCTGATGGAGCAGCCGGCCTGGGACCTCCGCTTCGCCGCGTGGGGCGGCGAGATGACGTCCACGCGCGAGTATGTCGCCTCGATGGCCGCCGACCCGTCGCGCCTGCAGGCCGTGATCAACTTCGACCAGGCCGGATTCGCGGCCGGGAGGGACGCGCTCTACGTCGAGCCGGACGACGTGCCCGTCAACCGGGAGATCGTGACCGTCGTGAGAGCCGTGATGCGGGATCACCTCGGCGCCGCCGGGTTCCCGTCGCACGCCGCCAGCGTGAAGTCGCAGGGGGGCACCGACTCGTACGTCTTCCAGGACACGCGCGGGCCGGGGGCCGCGCCGTATCCCGCGGTCACCCTCTACACGTCCGCGTGGGACGAGCCGCAGGCCGTCAAGGTGACCGACGGGTTCCCCCCGATCGGCTGGTTCGACGACGAGAAGCCGGGGATGGTGACGGTGTCCGGCGATCCCGTTTACCATTCGACGGGCGACACGCCGGCCCGCACCACCGACACGAAGCCGTTCGACATGGGCTGGTGCGCGCGCGTCGCCCTGTTGAGCGCGCGGAGGCTGATGGGGCAGTAGCTCGGCCGCGGCCCTTGTCGCAGGCTGTCGGGTTCGGCTGTGCTGCTGATCGAAAGGGGGACGAGGTGGCGGGAGGCGCGGGGCCTCCCGCCGGCGAGGGTCAACGCGACTTGGTCGGTTTCGCCGTTCGGCGGCAGTCGGGACACAACATCGGCACGATGTCCCGAACGACGGGGTGGGTGTCCTCGAGCGACTTCCAGCCCGACAGGATGAGCCGGTCGATCTCCTCGTGGACGACGAAAATCCCGCACTGAGCACAACGACCCTTGACCATTGGCGCCTACTTTCCTTGAAAATGGCCCCAAACCTCGGGGCACCCTCACATATATTGGACGCCGGGGGCGGCACGGCGGTTGCGTCGATGGCCATCTCCGCCGAAGATTTGGCCGAATTACAAAATTGTAACCGATAATGGCCGTGCTGTGAAGCTCCGAGGCCCGACAGGGGCTCATGGCGGGCCGCCGGGTGTCGTCCGCGCCAGCCGGGGTGAAGGGCGGAGGGGCTCGGGTTGTAGAATAAAGCTCGTTGCCCGCGAGACGGCGGACCGGTAGGGCGGCCGGGCACGGGGCTCGGACCGATTCCATAAGGACTGCGGCCATGAACACACGCGTCATCGATCTGCTCGGAGACAAGGCGACGTACCTGCTCGACCACCGGTGCACGACGGTGTCGAAGGACCTGCTGCACCTGCCCGGGCCCGACTTCGTGGACCGCGTCGTCGCCTCGTCGAACCGGAACAACCGGGTGCTCGGCAACCTGCAGCGCCTGTTCTCGACCGGGCGGCTGCGCGGCACCGGCTACATGTCCATCCTTCCGGTGGACCAGGGGATCGAGCACTCGGGCGGGGCGAGCTTCGCGAAGAACCCGGTCTACTTCGACGGCGAGAACATCGTGAAGCTGGCCCTCGAGGGGGGCTGCAACGCCGTGGCCTCGACCTTCGGCGTGCTCGGCAGCGTGTCGCGGAAGTACGCGCACAAGATCCCGTTCATCGTGAAGATCAACCACAACGAGCTGCTGACCTACCCGAACAAGTTCGACCAGATCATGTTCGGCGAGGTGCAGCAGGCGGCCGACATGGGCGCCGCCGCCGTGGGCGCGACGATCTACTACGGGTCCGACGAGAGCGGCCGCCAGATCGTCGAGGTCGCGCGGGCGTTCGCGATGGCGCACGAGATGGGCCTGGCCACCGTGCTCTGGTGCTACCTGCGCAACCCGGTGTTCAAGAAGGACAAGGACTACCACGTGAGCGCCGACCTCACGGGGCAGGCCAACCATCTCGGCGTGACGATCCAGGCCGACATCATCAAGCAGAAGGCGCCCGAGAACAACGGCGGCTACGAGGCGCTGAACACGGGCGGCGTCAGCTACGGCAAGTACGACAAGCGGATCTACAGCGAGCTCGCGACCGACCACCCGATCGACCTCACGCGCTACCAGGTGGTGAACTGCTACATGGGGCGGGCCGGCCTCATCAACTCGGGCGGCGCCTCGGGCAAGAACGACTTCGGCGACGCCGTCTTCACGGCCGTCGTCAACAAGCGCGCCGGCGGCATGGGCCTCATCTCGGGACGCAAGGCGTTCCAGCGCCCGATGGCCGACGGGGTCAAGCTGCTGAACCTCATCCAGGACGTGTACCTGGAGGAGGGGATCACGGTCGCGTAGACATCGTGCGATCGTGCGATCTTGCGATCTTGCGATCTTGCGATCTGAGCTGAAGGCCCGCCCTCAGCCTTCGGCCCGGACCACGATCGTGCGGTCTTCACTTCGCCCGATCGCCCGATCGCACGATCTTGCGTGTCTCTACTTCTGCCCGAAAATTCCTTCCCTGATTGCCTTCTGCAGGGCCGTCGGTTCGGCCACCGGCCGCAGGCGGAAGGTGCGCTCGGTGTTCGGGCCGAGCGTCACCTCGACCTCGTGCTCGGCCCCGCGGCGCGAGATCGCCACGCGCACCCGGTCGCCGGGCCTGCGCGCGGCCAGCAGTTCGGCGATCGACGTCGGCGTCGCGGGTCTTCCGTCCACGCTCCGGATCTCGTCCTGCACGCTGAGGCCGGCCCGCGCGGCCGGCGAGCCCCACTCGACGCGCGACACCACCGTGGCGCCCGATTTCTCCCCGGTCGCCGCGCCCCACGAGGCGCCGGGCTTCGGCGCCGCCTCGAACGCGATCCCCGCGTACGCCAGGTACTTCGCGTAGTCCACCGGCTTCACGGTTGACGCGTAGACGTCGAAGATCTCGGGCAGCGGCCTCCCGGCCGTCCGCTCGCACACCCGGCGGAACTCGGCGTCGGTGAAGCCGCGGCGCTTCTGCTGGTAGAACTCCCGGTAGAGCGCCCGCATCACGTCGTCGAGCGACCGGGCGTTGCCGGTGTCGTGCCGGATCGCGAGGTCGAGCAGCAGGCCGAGCGCCGCCCCCTTGTCGTAGTACGAGATCGTCGTCGTGGCCAGGTTGGGCGTCCGGGTGAAGAACTCGATCCAGGTGTCGAAGCTCGCCTCGGTGGCCGACTGGAACAGGCGGCCCGGCGCGTTCTCGCACCGCGCGATGGTGGCGGCGGCCCGGTCGAGCATCTCGTCGCGCGCCAGGAGGCCGGCGCGGCGCAGGATGACGTCCTCGTAGTAGACCGTGAACCCCTCCGACACCCACAGCATGCGCGTGTAGTTCTCGCGGTCGTAGTCGAACGGGCCGAGGGCGATCGGCCGGATCCGCTTCACGTTGTAGAGGTGGAAGTACTCGTGCGTGACGAACGCCAGCCAGCGGAGGTACTCCTCGCGCGTGTCGGACTTCTCGCGGCCGATCGTCAGCGCCGTCGAGTTGAGGTGCTCGAGGCCCCCGCCGCCTGGGCCGATGACCATGAACACGTAGCGCGTGTACGGGATGTCGCCCATCAGCGCCGCCGCCGACTCGACCATCTTCTTCAGGTCGGCGACGAACCGCGCCCGGTCGAGGCTGCCGAGGTCGTTGCCCGCCAGGACGTGCGGGATCCCGCGGACCTCGAAGGGGATGACCTCCTGGTTGCCCACGAGGATCGGGCTGTCGTACAGCGTGTCCACGTCCGACGCGGTGAACGTGTGGGGCCGGCCGGGGACCGGGTCGAGCCCCGTGGAGACCTGGCGCCACTCGCGGTGCGGCTCGACGGTGACCGTCACCGGGCCCCGCATCTGGCCGACCACGTGCATGAACACGCCCGTCGGGCAGATGAATGCCCGCGCGTCGTCGAGGTAGCTGTCGGCCACCGACGGGCTGAACGCGTAGACGTCGTACGTGACCCGGACGGCCCCGGCCCGCTCCGGGTGCAGGCGCCACGCGTTCTTCGTGGTCTTCTCCCAGGCGACCGGGCGCCCCTCGGCGTCCTCGGCCCGGAAGTTCAGGACGTTGCGGGCGTAATCCATGATGAGGTAGTAGCCGGGCGTCCAGGCCGGCAGCTCGAGGTCGAGCGGGCCGCCCCGCACGCCGTCCACGCGCAGCGCCACGTGGAAGTAGTGGGTCGTCGGCTGGTCCATCGACACGACCAGCGAGAGCCGCTCGCCGTCCTGCGGCGCGGCCGCCGCGGCCGGGGCGGGTGACAGGGGCGCAAGGACCGCGAACCCGAGCAGGACGACCGCGAGCCGGCGGACGGTCATCGATCTCTCCTTCGAAGCAGGCCGACGCCGAAAATCATACAGCAGGGCCCCGACGTCACACGATTTTCACAATCCCGCCACAGCTGAGCCACAGGTCGAACGTTCTCATCTATAGAAGGGGCAAGAGAAGCTCCCAGCATCAGCGAGGTGAGATATGAGGAAGTTCCAATTCGCGGCGGTGGCGGCGGCGTTCGTGGGCGTGGCGCTCCTGGCTGGCGCGTCGACGGCGCGCGCGGACAATACCGAGAAGGTGACCGTGAAGTTCCCGTTCGAGGTGTCTGGCGTGATGATGCCGGCGGGCACTTACGTGGCGGTCCAGAGCTATACCGACCCGGGCCTGGTCCAGATCCGGAGCACGGACGGGCGTTACGCCGCCTTCGTGAGCGTGCTGGACAGCGAGAGGCTGGGGCACATGGGCACGGCCCAGTTCGACTTCGTCCGGGCCGGCAACCGGTACTACCTGAGCAGGATCAGCGACGGGAGGGGCGACGTGGAGCACATCGTGACGTCGGACACGACGACCACGCAGGCGCTCCACGAACTCGGCCACGACCTGAACCCGCGCAACTGGTAGCGCCTCGTGACCGGGCCGGCTGGCAGGCGCGCATTGGCACGGCGGCCTGCCAGCGCTGATCGGCTGCCGACGGGGGGCACCGGCCCCCCGGGGCAGCCGACTCCCTATTTCCCGCTTCCCTCGGCGCCCTGGATGAACGACGCGATGTCCTTCGTCAGGGCCTTGTGCGCCGACGGCCGGATGTAGATCATGTGGCCGGCCTCGTAGTACCCGAACGACACGCGGTCGGTGATCTGGCGGTCGTAGGCCAGGTGCGAGAAGTTGAACTCCGCGCCGCCCACGTACGTCGCCATGTCGTAGTAGCCGCACGCCACGAACACCTTCAGGAACGGGTTCTTCGCCATCGTCTGGCGCAGCGCGTCGGTCATGTCCATGTAGCGGTTCTGCACGTAGGTCCACGGGCGGACGTTGCCCGACGTCATGTAGTGCAGGTTCGAGTCCCACTTGAGGCCGTTCCTGACGTAGTCCTCGAACGTCGCCGTGTAGGCGCCCTGGAGCGCCGTGTTCGACGGATCGAACTCCTGCCGCTCGCCGGCGGCGTCGGCGTCGAGCGCGGTGAAGCGGCCGTCGAGACGGCCGAGCATGAGGCGCTGGCCGCGCAGCAGTTCCTTGCGGAAGCGGCCCGAGTCCACCCGCAGGTTGGCGTTGAGGATGAAGGTCGTCGAGAGGCCGGTGAACCGCGCGAGCTTGGCGGCGACCGCCTGCCGCTCGGCGTCGGTCAGCAGGTGGCCGCGCGTGAGCGCCGCCAGGTAGTCGCCGAACGCGAAGTCGCGCGCCTCGGCCACCACCTGCTTGAGCGGCTTCTGCTGCAGGTCGGCCGGCAGCTTCTTGTGATACCAGGCCGTGGCCGCGAACGTCTCGATCTGGACGGCGTAGGCGATGTCGTTGTCGGGCGCGGGGGAGAGCGTCTGGTAGGTGAGCAGCGACGAGATCAGCACGATCCCGTTCAGCTCGATCCCGTGGCGCGACTGCAGCTCCTGCGACAGTCCGGCCGACCGGATCGTGCCGTAGCTCTCGCCGATCAGGAACTTGGGCGACGGCCAGCGGTTGTAGGCGTCGAGGTAGGCGGCGATGAACTCGCCGAACGCCCGCAGGTCGCCTTCCTGGCCGTGGAACTGCTGGTTGTTCACCCCCTCGACCACGCGGCT
>JAJXZZ010000126.1 GCA_021779795.1 Acidobacteriota bacterium
CCGCATGCCCAGCGCCTCGAGGTAGCCGGCCGTGACGAACTGGCCGTTCAGGCGGTCGAACGTTCTCCTGCCCGCGGGCGACGTCACCGCCAGGTCTCCGCCCAGCATCACCATGGTGTCGGTGAGCGGCGGCGACATGCTGACGCCGGCCGAACTCACGCCCGGCAGGGCGCGCAGGCGCGAGAGCGCCCGCTGGTAATAGGCCGCGGCGTCGGGCATCTTCGGGTACTTCGACCGCGGCAGCCGCACCTGGATGGCGAACCCCTTGTCGAGATCGAACCCGCGGTCGGCCGTGACGACGTTCCACATGCTGCGCACGAGCAGCGCGGCGCCGATGCTGAGCGTGGTGGCGGCCGCGACCTGCACGGCGACGAGCGCGAACGTCAGGCGGTGGCTCCGCCGGCCGCCGGACGACGTCTGCCCGCCCTCGCGCAGCGCCTCGACCAGGTTGCGTCGCCGGATCGACCAGGCGGCCACGCCGCCGGTGGCCAGGCCGGCCAGCAGCGTCAGTGCGAGCCCCGCGCCCAGCACGATCGGGCCGAACGGCACGGCGGCGACCTGGTCGGCCCCGGCCGACGCGCCCCAGCGCACGGCCGCGATCGCGGCCTCGGCGAACAGGATCCCGAGCAGGGCGCCCGGCAGCGACCACAGCACGGCGCGAACGAGCACGACGCCCGTCAACTGGGCCCCGCCGGCCCCGAGCGCCTGCCGCACGCCCAGTTCGGCCTCGCGTCCGATCGTGTCGGTCAGCACCATCCCGGCCGCGTTCGCGCAGGCCACGAGGAAGGCGAGCGCCGCCGCCGCGGCGAGCATGAGCAGCAGCGGGCGGACCCCCGCCGTGCGCCAGGCGTCGAGCGAGGCGGCGCGAAGGCCGCGCCTGGCGTTGGTCGCGGGATGCTGCTCGCGGATGCGCGCGGCAAGGCCCGAGAGGTCGGCGTCGGCCGAGGCCAGCGCCTGCCCGGGCCGCAGGCGGGCGAGCACGTTCAGCGCCGGGATGTCGCGCTGCGTGCGCTCGTACTTCAGGAAGATCTCGTTCTCGCCGCCGAGGCCGGCCACGAGCGGCGTGACGACGCAGCGGTCGACCTGGCCTTCGTCGAGCAGTTTCTCGCGGGGCTGCAGCAGGCCGAACACGCTGGACGGGATGACGCCGACGACCGTGAACGGCTGCTCGTCGAGGCGGACGACGCGCCCGGTCACGCCGGGATCGGACCCGAGCGTCGAGCGCCAGAGGCCGTCGGTGACGAGCGCGGCCGGCGGCGCCCCGGCGGCAAAGTCGGCGGGGCCGAGCAGCCGCCCGCGCGCCGGCGCGACCCCGAGCGTCTCGAACAGGCCGGGCGTCACGAACACCCGGCAGACGGTTCGCGGCCGGTCGCCGCCCGCGAGCACGGACACGGCGCCGTCGCTGAAGGCGCCGAGGGCCGACAGGGACCTCTGGCCGTTCCGGACATCCTCGAAGTCCGGCATCGACAGCTTCGATTCGACCCGGCCCTGGGGCAGGCTGCCGCCGAAGAAGTACGGGCCGGTGTTCTCGACGAGGACCAGGTGCGAGGGATCGCGGTAGGGGGTGGACGGATAGAAGACGTCGGCGAGCAGCGCGACGATCGCCAGGTTGGCGCCGACGCCGAGCCCGATCGTGAGCGCGACGCCGGCCGCCAGGCCGGGCGACCGTCGGAACTGCCGCAGGCCGAAGAGGAACTCGCGCCAGACGCCGATGCCCATGAGCGCCCTCCTGGGGACTTAGACACCGGCTGTCGGCTGTAGGCTGTCGGCTGTAGGCCGGATTACGGGCGTCACGCAGCGTGACAGTCGTGGCACGGCCGACAGCCAGCCGCCGGCAAGGCTGAAGCCTTGCCCTACCGATGAATGCGTGACCGCGTGGCAGCGTGACGGTCGTGGCGCGGCCGACCGCCGACCGCCGACCGCCGACAGTCGACCGCCGACCGCCGACCGCCGACCGCCGACTACGCCCCCATCTTCCCGGCCTCTGTCTTGATCTCCGCGAGCTGCTTCTCCAGTTCCGCCAGGTACTGGAACGCGCTGCGGCCCACCTTCTGGTCGGCGCTGCCGGCCATCCGCGCGATGCTCGACAGCTGATCGATCAGCATCGGCGTCGGGTAGGCGCCGCCTGCCGTCACCAGTTTCGCCCGCAGCGCCGAAAGGGCGCCGATCTTCGCCGTGCCGCCCCCGGCTGCCGAGAGCGCCTTCACGGCCGCCGCGATCCTCGATGCCGTCTCGCGCGCGTCGGTCGAGGCGGCCTGGATCCGCTGCAGCAGGTCGAACTGCTCCTGCAGGTCGGCGATCGTGACGCCGTCGGCGGCCACGCGCGGGTCGATCTTCACCACGAGCGGCTTGGACTCGATCAGGCCGTCCGCCGTCAGCCGCACGTCGTACGTGCCGGGCACGACCAGCGCCGCGCCCCCGCGGCCGCGCGCGCCGGCCGAAGACTCGACGCGCAGGTCCCACTGGAAGCGGTGCGCGCCGGCCGCCGTCGAGAGCCGCACCGGCGCGGCCGCGCGCCACGGGTACTCCTCGTCGTCCGACTCGGATCGCGCCGGGGCCGCCCCGCCTGGCGTCTCGCTCGAGAAGGTGCGCAGCACCTGCCCCTTCGCGTCGAGGATCTCGATCGTCACGGGCCCCGACGCCGCCTTCGCCAGGTAGTAGTCGATGTACGCGCCGGGCGCCGGGTACTGCGGCTCGTCGGGGCGGCTGCCCATCGGGTGGTACCGCATGCGCCACGCGGTCCGCAGGTTCGCCAGTCCCGACTTCCACTGCACCGGCGCGCCGTGCGCGGCGGCCACCGCGGCTGCCACCTGCCGCAGCGGCAGGACGTCGTCCATGATGAAGAAGCCGCGGCCCATCGTGGAGAGCACGAGGTCGTCGTGGTGCACGCGGATGTCGGTGACCGGCGTCACCGGCAGGTTCTGCTGGAACGACTGCCAGTGGCTCCCGTTGTCGAACGACACGAACAGGCCGAACTCGGTGCCGGCATAGAGCAGGCCGGCCTGCACCGGGTCCTCCCGCACCACGCGCGTGGGGAAGTCGTTCGGGATGCCGTTCCTCCCGTCCGTCAGCCGCTTCCACGTGGCGCCGTAGTCGTTGGTCACGTAGATGTACGGCTGCCAGTCGTTCAACAGGTCGCGGTAGGCGGCGATGTACGCCGAGCCCTTGCGGTGCGGCGACGGCTCGATGTTCTGCACGCGGCCGCCCGGCGGCATGTCCTTCGGCGTCACGTTCTTCCAGGTCCTCCCGTTGTCGCGCGTCACGTGGACCGGGCCGTCGTTCGCGCCGGTCCAGATGACGCCCGGCTCGAGCGCCGACTCGCGGATCGCGTAGAGCGTCGAGTACATCTCCTCGCCGGTGATGTCGCGCGTGATCGGCTCGCCCGAGATCCCCTGCTTGTCGGGCTCGTGGGCCGTCAGGTCGGGGCTGATCACCCGCCAGGTGATCCCCTCGTCGCGCGTCCGGTGCACGTACTGCGACCCGTAGTAGATCACGTGCGGGTCGGCCGGCGAGATCTCCATCGGCGACACCCGCTGGAACCGGTACTTGAGGTCGCGCGCGGCCTGCCCGTAGCGGTTCTGCGGGTGCACCCAGCGTTGCTGCTCCTGGCCGACGCGCAGGTTCATCCGCGAGAACTCCCCCTTGCACGACCCGTAGACGATGGTCGGGTCGCCCGGCTTCGGCATGATGGGCCCGGTCTCGCAGCCGGGGCCCTGCGTCCACGTCTGGAGGGGCGAGTCGTACGACACGCCGGAGGGAGGCAGGCTGGGGACGATCACCGTCCACCCGGTGTCCTGCTGCGCCCCGTAGACCCGGTAGGGGAACTGGTTGTCGAGGCCGATGGCGTAGATCTCGGCCGTGTCCTGGTTGAGCTGCGACGACCACGACTTGCCGCCGTCGATCGTCACGTTCGCGCCGCCGTCGTTGGACTGGATGAAGATGTCGGTGTCGTCCGGGTTGATCCACATCCCGTGGTTGTCGCCGTGCGGCGTCGGCCGGCTGCGCCAGGTCTTCCCGCCGTCGGTGGACTTCCAGAACGACAGGTTGTTCACGTAGACGACGTCCGCGTTCTTCGGATCGACGGTGATGTAGGTGTAGTAGAACGGGCGCGCGATGAGACTCGCCTGGCTGCTCACCTGCCGCCACGTCGCCCCCGCGTCGTCGGACCGGTAGACGCCCGCCTCGGCGCCCGGCGCCTCGAGGATGGCGTAGACGCGCGTCGGATCCGACGGGGCGAGATCGACGCCGACCTTGCCGATGAGGTCCTTCGGCAGGCCGTTCGTGAGGTGCGTCCACGTGTCGCCGCCGTCGGTCGTCTTGTAGAGGCCGCACTCGCTGGCCGGGCCGCCGCTGATGATCGTCCACGGCCGCCGCTCGCCGCGCCACGCCCCGGCGTAGATCTCCTTCGGGTTCGACGGGTTCATCGCGAGCGAGACCGCGCCGGTGCGGTCGTTGACGAACAGCACCTTCTTCCAGGTCTTGCCGCCGTCGGTCGTGCGGAACACGCCGCGGTCGGGCCCGGGGCCGAACGCCTGGCCGAGCGCCGCCACGAACACCGTGTTCGGGTCGTTGGGATCGACGCGGACCGAGCCGATCTGGCCGGCGTCCTTCAGGCCGACGAACGTCCAGGTCTTGCCGGCGTCGGCGCTCTTGTAGACCCCCTTGCCCTGGATCACGTTGCTCCTGATCGCCGCGCTGCCCGTGCCGACGTAAACCACGTCGGGATTCGACGGGGCGACCGCGATGGCGCCGATCGACCCGGTGGCGAAGAAGCCGTCCGAGACGTTGTGCCACGAGTGGCCGGCGTCGGTCGTCTTCCACACGCCCCCGCCGCTCGCCCCCATGTAGAACGTGTAGGGCTGCGTGCGCACGCCGGCCACCGCCGTCACGCGGCCGCCGCGGAGGGGGCCGATGGAGCGGAAGCGGAGTTCCTGGTACAGGCTCGGATCGACGAGGGTATTCGAATCGGCCGCGGCGTGGAGCGCCGGCCGGGCGCCCGGCCCGGTCGCGGCGACGAGCATCGCGGCGAGAAGCACTTGGAACAGGAGACGGCAGCGGGAAGTTCGGGTCGTCGTCATGGGAGGTCCTCGAAGGTTCGCCGGACGTCACGCCCGGTGGCGATCGAGCGAGTATACAGCGGGGAACGGCGCCAGGCCGTCGGCGGCCGGTTCTCGGCAGGTCGGGCTACGGGCTACGGGCTTCAGGCCGTGTCACACGGGTCGTGCCGCGCGACACTCGCGACTCGGCCATGGCCCGCAGCCCATAGCATTGCAGCCGGTCCCGTCGGATAATGAAGCCTGCCCGTGACCAAACAACACCTCGGCCGCATCGTCGTCGCGTTCGCGCTCGTCGTCCTGGCCGCCGGGATCGCCTGGCCGGCGCGCGCGCAGGAGACCGCCGCGCCGCCGCCGATCCCGTTCGCCGACTGGCTCGCCGGCCTGCGCCAGGAGGCGATCGCCAGGGGGATCGGCGAGAAGACGCTCGACGCGGCGCTCGACGGCGTGGAGCCGGTGCCGGTGGTCGTCGAGCGCGACCGGACGCAGGCCGAGCAGACGCTGACGATCGACGACTACCTGAAGCAGCACGTCAGCCGGAAGACCGTGAAGACGGCGCGCCAGATGGCCTGGCGCCACCGGGTGATCCTCAGGAAGGTCGCGGCGCGCTACGGCGTGCCGGCGAACGTCATCGTGGCCGTCTGGGGGATCGAGTCGAACTTCGGCCGGTTCAGCGGCGTGCGCCCGACGATCGCGTCGCTCGTGACGCTGTCCTACGACAACCGGCGCGCGGCGCTCTTCCGCGAGGAACTGCTGAGCGCGCTGCAGGCGCTGGATCGCGGCGACATCGAGCTGGCGAAGATGAAGGGGTCGTGGGCCGGCGCGATGGGCCAGCCGCAGTTCATGCCGTCGAGCTACCTGAAGTACGCCGAGGACTTCGACCGCGACGGCGTGCGCGACATCTGGGGATCGTTGGCGGACGTGTTCGCGTCGATCGCGAACTTCCTGAAGCAGAACGGGTGGACGACCGGCGAGCGCTGGGGCGTCGCCGTCTCGCTGCCGAAGCAGGGCGCCGGGGAAATCGAGCAGGCCGCGCCGCTGCGGGAAACCGGCTGCCAGGCACTGAAGGAGATGACCGAGGGGCTGACGCTGGCCCGGTGGCGGGCGCTCGGCGTGCGCCCGCTTCGGCGCGCGGGGCTGCCCAAGCCCTCGACCGTGGCATCGCTCGTCCGCGCCGGCTCGCGCGACTTCCTGGTGTTCAACAACTACGCGGTGCTGCTCCAGTACAACTGCGCCACCTCCTACGCGCTGGCGGTGGGGACGCTGGCGGACAGCGTGCGGTGAAGCGGAATACGGCGGTCGGCTGTCGGCCGTCGGCAGTGTCACGACTGTTACACAGCGCGACCCGCGTGACTCGGCCGACCGCCGACCGCCGACCGCCGACCGCCGATCATGCCACTCCGTAAAACGTCTCCACGTCCACCTCCACCGGCACGCGGGCGCGGACCATGGCGGCCACCCTATCCAGCTCGGCGTCGGTGAGCGGCGCCACCGTCGGCTCGGCCGGCTTCCGGGCAATCGTGTAGAGCTGGATCTCCTTGAGCGCTCCGCCGGCGGCAAGGATGTCGTTCAGCCGGCCGCAGTAGGCCTCGACCTCCGCGTCGGGGATCGGCACGCCGGCGACCCGCATGAACAGGGATTGGATGACGATCGGCCGCCGCCGCGCCGCGTCGAGGATGTTCTCGATCACGTGCGACAGCCGGACGTTGGGGCGATCGACCAGGCGGAAGTACTCCTCGGTGCCCGCGTCCAGCTTGGCCCAGATCTCGCCGTGGTTCGCGTCCATGACCTTGAGCGCCTCGCGCACGGCCGGTCGGGCCAGGTAGGCCGCGTCGGTGATGAGCACGATCTTCGTCGCCTCGAGGCCGAACCGCCGCCGCGCCGCGGCCGCGATCTCCACCGCCGCCTTGAACTTCGCGTACGTCGTCGGCTCGCCGTCGCCCGAGAACGCGATGTCGCGCACGCCGCGCCGGTCGGGCGGGAGGGCGTCGAACGGCGGCCTGGAGTAGATCGTGCCGTCGGCGGCCTCGGCGAGCACCGCGTCCAGCTCGGCCGCGAGGCGGTCGAGATCGACCGCGCGCACGCGCGGCGGGACGTCCCGGTCCACCTGGCAGTACACGCAGTCGAAGTTGCACGCCTTGCCGGGGTTGAGGTTGACGCCCACCGACACGCCGTGGCTCCGCCGCGAGACGACGGCGTAGACGAACAGGTTCTCGTCGAAGCGGCGCTCGTGGCGCTGGTAGGCGCGGCGAAGGGCGGGAGTCGCTTCCTCCATCGGCTCCATCATACGACAGCGCCCGCGGCGGCCGGTTCCGGCTATGCTAGGCACGAGGTGCTCGCGATGAAGACACGTCCTTTGGGGAAGACCGGTTTGGAGATCTCGGTGGTCGGGGTGGGCGCCTGGGCGATGGGCGGCGGCGACTACGCCTTCGGCTGGGGGCCGCAGGACGACGCCGAGTCGGTTGCCGCGATCGAGCGGGCCGTGGACCTCGGCATCAACTGGGTGGACACCGCGCCGGTGTACGGCCTCGGCCGCTCCGAGGAGGTCGTCGGGCGCGCGCTGAAGCGCCTCGGGTCGCGGCGCCCGCTCGTCTTCACCAAGTGCAGCCTCGTCTGGGAGCCGGGCCGCCGCGAGGTGCACCACAGCCTCGAGGCCGCCTCGATCCGCCGCGAAGTCGAGAGCAGCCTGCGCCGCCTGGGCGTGGACGCCATCGACCTGATGCAGGTCCACTGGCCGCGCTTCTTCAACCAGCCGACCGCGGGATCGCTCGAGGAGGCGTGGACCGAGCTGGCCGCCCTCAAGGCGGCGGGCAAGCTCCGTCATATCGGCGTGTCGAACTTCAAGGCCGACGACGTCGACCGCCTCTCGCCGATCGCGCCGGTCGAGACGCTGCAGCCGCCGTACTCGCTGCTGCGGCGCGCGGCCGAGGCCGACATCCTCCCGTATTGCCTCGCCCGGCAGATGGGCGTCATCGTCTACTCGCCGATGCAGGCCGGCCTGCTGAGCGGCCGGATGACGGCCGAGCGCGTGGCGGCGCTGCCCGAGGACGACTGGCGCAAGCGGACGCCCGAGTTCCAGGAGCCGAAGTTGTCGAGGAGCCTGGCGTTCGTCGAAACGCTGCGCGCCGTCGGCGTGCGCCACGGCAGGTCGCCGGGCGAGGTCGCCGTGGCCTGGGTCCTGAAGAACCCGGCCGTCACCGGGGCCATCGTCGGGTTCAGGCGCGCGC